>DATLAF010000023.1:0-12922 GCA_035527635.1 Thermoplasmatota archaeon
TCTAAAAGATATTTTTCTATGTTTACGATACCTTTTTTCCTCAATAAATCTTCAATCATTTCTTCTCGGATTGTTTCAAGTAATTTATTATTTGTACTCATAGCAGTCCCCTTCCAGTTTGAAAATTAAATTTTTGAATACAGATAGTAGTTATAATATTTTTTGTCAACTTTATTGTGTTGACGCTAAAAGGGAGGAAAGGTGGGGAGTCTTTGTCTGGGAGGAAAGTTAGAAAAAAAGTTATAGAAATTCTTTCAGTTTTTTTGCATTCGGATTAGCGACATGGTGTTTCCGTACCGCAACAAGGGTCTCCAATAGACTCATCCGTGTAAACACCCCGGGGTAGGCTGTCAGCAGTATCTCGCAGAACCTCTTCGCTATCTTGATATCCGGTGCTGTGAACGAAAGGTATCCAGTCGTACTCTCCATGCACGTAGAACATGCTCTCAATGGTCACTCCGAGGTTATCCTGCATCTGCTGTGATGTGAATAAATCCAGGGTCTTCTCATCCATCGACTCTCCTGACTGTTTCAACATCAACACATAGCCTTTCAGCGACCTCACCTCGTTGTCAACAACAGCCGTGTAACCCCAGATAGCCCTGCTCTTCTCCAGGCTCTTGATGGCCCTCCAGATCTTCTGCCTGGAGAACTTCAACCGCTTCGCCAATACATCAAGGCTTTCATTCGAGTCTTTCTCAAGCTCAGCCATGATCCGCTTTTCATCTTTGTCTATCTGTTTCTTGCTTGTTTTCGCCATGCTATTACCCTGATTTTGCAAATTCGTAACAGTTCTTTCCTTAAAATTGTTACCATCGATTATTTGAAATGACGTACCTAACTCCTGATACTCCTTAAAAGGAGGAAAACATTTATCTATCCTTAGTGGATATTATTCCTCGGGGAGTAAAGACATTAGTCTCCCAGACTACGCGTTCTTATCATCCCAGACAGACTCCCCTTTTCTATTAAAAAAAGAATGAAAGATTGCTCAAATGTTTCCCTTTCCAGTTGTTTATGTGTTTGGCTGAATTATTACGAAAGGACCGAGAACATATCCATGATAAGGTATCTTCACCGTTCCTAAATCTGATATGGTTGTTTTTCCTATTATATCAATGGGACCAAAACCAAAAATTGGTCTCGCATTTATCCATTGACTCTGACTAGCAGGGAGACTAGAAATCATTCCTTCAGCGTATATATGTCTTCGGAGGAATCCAATGGTAATGGAGATATTCCATTTGACATTTTTATATTCTTGATCTCCAAGGTTTTTTATCTCCTTCTGGCTTTCTTTCAAACTTCGATTCAAATATGAACTAGCTGCAACGCAGTCTTTCACTGCCGTAAGCAACGACTTTGGGTTAGCGATCGCGGTCTGTATCGGCGTCTAGGGAATTTCCTCACTATAGGTATTTGCAGTAGTGATTGGTCCATTGTTGGAGGTTCCTGTGCTGATTTCACTTGTGAATGTTTCATTATGGGTAAAAAAAATTGGTGCTATTCTCTAAAAGAATAGTTGAGATGATGTAGATATTTTTACCTTATATCCTATTTATCAACTTTAAAGCATTTTTTTTCCGTATGTTCTCTGGATTTAGCATTATTGCAGAGTGACGTTTTGACAAAAAAGCTTTAAATATGGTGTCTTCCAAACAGCATACCTGACATTTGTTAACATGTCGTAGAGTAACGCGATATGGAATGGATGAAGGTGGAAAGAATGGAGATGGAACGAAAGAACAAGATATTTTCTGCACTCGTAGGAATAACAATAATTGTCTCTTTGGTAGTAAATATCTTCCTTTTTGGACCAATCGTCAGAATCGGAAAGGCTGATCCCGGTGATATCCCTGATATCTGGCATAATTCTACAACGTTGAATGTAACCGTCCTGCATTTTGCTCCTAGAATCCTCTGGTATGATTTTCAGTACAACCAATCTGGGACCTGGGTCTCTCGACTGAACACACAGAGTGATGTAAACGATAGTGCGGAATACAGATTCATCGTCAATATCAGTAGTGATCAAGGCTGGGATGATATTGAATATGTCAATATCGCCGCTTGGTATGATCAAGGCACTGACAGTAGCACCTATAACCAGACCTTGGGTGGAAACTGGAATTTATTCCTTCAATATGAAAACACCACGGGAACCGCTGTGTGGAGGATGTTGTGGCCTCATGGAGGGGAGTTTAAAGAAAGTACCTATGCAGATATGATTGGGTTCGATCCCTACGGGAGTACGGATCATACCGAATGTCATAATCTGTCATTTCCGTTTATTCCAAGTTATCAGGTGAGATATGCCCCTGGTGACGGACTCTGGAATAACACCTACAATACAACTGATGATGTTGAATCCTGGAACTTTATCATAGAAATCACTGATAGTGGTGAAGATGCTCCAGATCCAATTATGATTTGGATTACTGATGAGTTTGGTGTGTACTCATATAGTGAGATCGTCAGTGCCGGATGGCCAACCATTATTGGTCACCCCGGAGAAAACGCAACAGCGAACAGCAATATCACACTCATGACCCGTTCGAATGGTAACTATTCTCTTTCAACAGATGTTGAGAATCTAGCTCATAGAACATTTCCGGGAGCAACGATTTCTCGAGAGCAGATTTGGGTACGCGGTGGTGATTTAGATATCTTCGACAATTTCACCACGAGCGGTGGCGGGATCTACTTCTATGGACTTATTGGAACGTACCATCTTGCACAAGCGAACGGTACCAATCTGACCACCAATGATGTTGAGTATAAATGTAACATTCCCATGGGTCAAATGGCTGGTGACTACGTCGCCGCGATACGCTATCATCTCACGACAACATAGTGATACTACACAAATCTCTCTTTGTTCTTTTATTACAAGACTTTTGCACTTTTAGGTAGGGTGGCAAGAGGGCATTGCCCTTCCTTTTAATCGTTGGCAGGAAGCACCGATGCTCTTCGTGCCTGCCACGATGGCAGCGAGAACGGGATTGTTATGGACATTTTTTAGGAGGGTATACGCAAAGAAAACGAGGTGTAGGTGTATAACTACAGCGTCAAGTTTTCTTACCTGGTATTCCCCTAATCCCAATGCTGCTTGCAATCCCGATGGAACACCTCAATATTCCAGCGTTTTTTATAATATTCGAGGACCTGCAAACCCTGCAGGTTGGTGTTGTTGGAAACGAGGAAGGTATGTTTCCTGCTGTTCTTCATCTGTTTCAACACCACAAGTTTTACTAGCCCTACGTTCTTCATCATCACTGTGGTTTCATAGAACCACTTGTGCCGTTTCTCCGCTATCTTTGCATTAATTCTCTTGAACACGGTCTGAGGAAACGCCTTTGAATACCTAGCAAGACCAATCCATCCTTCGCTTGTCTGAATGCATCGGTTGGTCTTCGCCTGGGACACCCAGGTGAGACCACGATTGTTGATAAACTCCGTAAGCTCATGGCACATGTACCACTCGTCGAACACGATCGCAGCAGGACAAACCTGCGCAAGGGATTGCCGCAGGAGATCCACGGCAATCTGGATCTTCGTACGAAACCACGAGCCAGTGGTTTCTGCCACTTCCTTCTTCACATACGGTTCAAAATAGAGCGGGAGCTGACCCGCACTGGTTCGATAGAACGTCGAAACGACATCGTGACAGAGCACGTTTTTCTTCCGGGAGGAATCGTACAGGTAACCGACACCGCCCATCGCCTTCCCCGTCTTTTCGATGAGGGTGTCATCAAGACTGAGAATACCGCCCTTGCGATCGCGGAGACATTCGTTCAATCGAAGCGTGTTGAACCGGCGGACATCCCAATGATGCCTGGTGACGAACCGATTCAAGGAACTCTGATGCCCACCATCCAGGAGATTCCCTGCGATGTCCTGGATATTCTTCTCGCCCTTTTCTCCGAGCAGAAGACCCGTAAGGTAGGTGTTGAAATGGTTCCATTGCGGTTTTTTAAAACAAGGCTTATACACATCGAGTGTGTTACCAAAAATATCCACTTCTTTTGTGAAGAACATCACACATCCCATCCATCCTCGGATGGGAACGATGTTCTTCTATCTGAAATTTATGGAGAATTTAGAAATGTGCAAAAGTTCTGATCTAAAATAACAAGATAATCTAATTGGATATGAAACTTATTATGAATTCTTTGGAAAAGAAATATATTCATTGAAGATTCTTTTTTTATCCATGATGAAATTTTCATGAAAATTGTTGTTTTTTCCTCCGTCATATTGCATTTTTATAGCAATTCTTTCTTTAAAAACATATCCTTAGAAACACAGGTTTTAGTAATCGTTGATACAATATTTTCGGAGAAACATAGCATGGTTCAATCCCGATAAGTTTTTTTAAATGATTTTTTATTACATTTATCATTATTAACATATTGGATATCTTCAGGTTGTGTTAAAAAATGAGGAAAAAAGTAGTTGATGGAAGTTATGAAATTTTTAAAAATGATTTTAAATATATGGAAAAAGCCATTATATGTGCCTCTCGTTCAAAATCGAGAGATAAAACTGACCCAAAAGTCGGCGCTGTTATTGTAGGACAAAATGGTAAGGAATTAGGTTGTGCATGTAGAGGAGAATTACATGAAGGAGACCATGCAGAATTTACATTACTGCAAAAAAAAATATTCAAAGTAAAGATATTCTGAAAGGAGCAACATTATATACAACGTTGGAACCATGTACTGAAAGAGGTCCTGACAAATTACCATGTGTTGATTGGATAATAAAAAAACAAATAGATAGAGTTGTTATCGGTTTATTAGACCCAAATCCACATATTTGCGGAAAAGGATATTGGCGTTTGTTAAATAATAAAATAGAAGTAGATTTATTCCCTCCTGAATTAACAAAAAAAATCATTGATATGAATAAAAATTTCATAAATTTACATAAGGGGGATACAGTTTATGATAAAACCTTTATCGAATGGATGGCAAAAAATAAAAACCAATCGATTTCATCATTTCTAGGAATCGGTTGGGGAGATATTTTAACTTTACAAAAATGTCCAGAATTACGGGAGGGATGACCATTATCAAAGGTAAAAATATATCATGATGATAGGATAGCGTTCAAAATTCCAAATTGTCCTAAAAGCGCCTATAATAAATATTTCGAGGATAATTACGACTCTAATGATTTTGAAATTGATAGGAAAAAATTTATGCTTGTTATTAACCCAAAATCTTTTTTGGATGCGAATACTTTGAAATTAAGGACTATACCTTGTAAATATAGTCAAACTTGTTTTTACAATGATTTTATAGCGGCTAATCCGATTAATCGAAATTCATTAATCACTGAGTAGAAATTTTATTTCATTATTCTACCTATTGTCTATAGGCGGAAGGGGCACTTGTTCAAGAATCACCCGACCAAGATGAAATAAAAGGAGGATGTATTTGCCTCCAACAAAAGGGACGATTCATACCGATGCAGGGGACGAGATGTGAACACCAATCTACTAGTATATTTTACACTTCTCGCCTGTGAGTTCTCATCGCATCATTTTGAACTAGGTGATGATGGAGAGATGAATTCATTTACTAGTAAATTTTCCCGTTCTACTGATCTATGTATATTTTTACTAGTATTAATTGATAATCGTTCTAGTCAACTATCCACTTAGATTATGGCGTTCACCTATTTGTGAATACTGGAAGTAGTTTCACTACGCGAAATGATATCAGATTAATGCTCCCCGTCGGGATTACGTGCCAATACTTCAGAGCCCCCCAGAAGTGGAGACGTGAAGACCCACGCTCTAGGTCATCCAGCGTCATGGGCGGTCGCCGAGGAGCATAATTTTCGGTTCTTTGAGAATATTGTTTTACAGTTGCACCTATCATCGTGACAAGTATAGTATTTGTCGCGATGAATGCTCTCTTCCTTGAGATGTTCAAGAACCGAAGATTATAAATCAGAAGAATGGAATGATAAATACCATTGTATGTCATTGCATATATGGTCTTCGGTAGAATCTGAATGAAAAAAAAAGATACAAATAAACAAAATGTGTGTATTATCGGTGGTGGTCTCAGTGGCCTTGCTGCGGGGTTCCTTTTAGGGAAGAAGGGATATCGAGTCACTATTTTTGAACGAGAAAAAATTCTTGGAGGTCGAGCGTTATCACTTCTTCCGCAATCGATAGGGTATTCCGATTATCTTAGTCTTCTTTCCAGATTCAAAATCACAGTTCCTTTTTCTGAACCCAATCTTGAAACAATTTTTGAAACGAATATAATGGATGGATTTCAACTCGATTTGGGTTTTCATTTGATTGGTGGTGGAGGTAAATATATTGCAGGAGGTGAGTACGCTTCTCTTGGTCGTACCATACGTTTTTTAGGGTCTCCCGCGGGTATTGTTACGGAAGAGGGATATCGCTTTCCTTTTTTTTCAATGAGCGATAAGATAACATTACTCCCACGTCTATTTCAGTTGCTGTTTTATTTCCGTGGGTCTCGGTTGAGAGCACTTGATACTGTTCCCATGGACATTTCGTTACAGCGGTTTAAACAGGATAAATTGAAACAGGCGTTCGAATTGTTTTCAAGAGGGATGTCAACGGTGAATGATCTTTCTCAGATTTCCACTGGTGAAACGCTTCGATCACTGTCAAAGCTTTTACAGGGGGCTAATTCCCTTAGTTATCCTCTCGGTGGGTTGAAATGTATTTCGAATGCTTTTGCAGATTCAATTCTTGCTCATCATGGAATAATTGTCCATGGTTCCACTGTGGAAGAAATTGTCGTGGAGAACAATCAAGTGAAGGGTGTTGTCGTCGATGGAGTGTTTAGGAATTTCACTCGTGTTCTTTCAAGTGTGCCTGTTCAAGATCTGTTTTCTATAATCAATGAAACGCATTTCTCTTCAGAGTATGCCCGTCATCTGAAACAACTGATTCCCTCTGGTGGTCTTTGCGCGTATTATTGTTTGAGGAAAATTAGTAACCCTGCTCTCTTAGGGAAATCATTTATGTTTTTACAGAAAAACTTAGGTGTTCAAGGTGAATCAGCTTTTGGAATGATCGATTTTAAAACCGCCTTTCCAGCAACAGGGTTATCTCCTAAGGGAAGATATCTGGTGCAGGCATATATTATCTGTACACCCGACGAAGCAAAGAAAATGGCTGTTATGATACGTCTGCGAGAAGCCTTGGATTCTTGGATGCGTAAAGTAATCGTTGATTTTGATACACAATTAGTCTGGGTGATTTATCCTGCGACCCAACGACTTGAAGGTGTAGCAAAAAGCATGGTGAATGAAAAACCATCGATAGAGACACCCATTAATAATTTCTATCTTATTGGAGATTGTATGAAATCACCAGATATTGGTGTGAATTCCGCGGTGAATTCAGCAAATCACGTCGCAAGTCTCCTCTGATTCTGAATGAAAAATTAATAAGTTAAGTAGGAGTAAAGGAAGGAACGAAAGGAAATCTTTACCAGAAATCAAAGAGGAATGCATGTGGCAGAAATTCTCTTGACGGCAGATAGAACACTGATGAATAACTTTCATTTAAAGGGAGAATTTGTGTCCGCTTGGTATGGTTCTGCTGATTCTTTTCCTTGGTGGCTTTTTAAATTAATGGCGAGTGAACCAAAAAAAGATGCCAATCATGAAAGTGTTTTCGCGCCATATCCTCTCCGAAAGATCCAAGCAAAGCTGATCGACGCAGGATTTGATGCTCCTATTGTCAGCCCAGAAGATCTTCCTAGATATATCAGAAGCGCAAAAATTTTAGGGATTCATACGATTAATCCTCTCGGTTCAGGAACATCACCTATCTTTCGTCAATTGTTACTGAATCATGGAGAATATTCGGTACAATATTTTCAACAGTTACTTGAAAGTAAAGTCATTCAACATGCGAGAAAGAATGGGCTGAAAATTATTGTTGGTGGAGCTGGTGCTTGGCAGTTTCTCAATCATCCAGATCTTCAAAAGAAACTCGGGATTGATTGTATCATCGTTGGTGAAGCTGAATGTCTGGTTCTCGATATCTTACGGAAAGGGGTACAAGGAGAAAAACTCCCACGATACGTTGAATGTAGCAGAGAAAATGTTCCCGACGTGCAGGATATTTCATGCATTCAAAAAGCATCAAATTACGGATGTATAGAAATTGGGAGAGGATGCGTGAGAGGATGCAGATTCTGTGATGTGTCAAAAAATAAATTAAGATGGATTCCCCTTGCAAACATCGAAAAAGAACTCCGTGTCAACGCACAGTACGGCATTACTCAAGGTTTGCTTCATGCAGAAGATATCTTGTTATATGGCACACAGGACGTGGTTCCAGATATTGATAAACTCCTCCCGTTGATAAAATTAACGAAGACGTATTATCAGAAATTTCATTTTACTCATTTTTCTTTAGCCGCTGTTTCAGCGAAGCCGCAGGTGATTCCAAAATGTATGGAACTCATCTTAGAGAATCAACGCTTCATCTTCGGTGAAACTGGTATTGAAACCGCCTCGGTCCGACTGTTATCAGAGACAATGTCTGGAAAGACAAGGCCGTTCAGTAACGAGAAATGGATTGAAATTATCCATAATTCGTTAGGAATTTTACATGATCATTCCTTTGTCCCGTACTGCTCAATTATTTTAGGATTACCCGGTGAACAGGAAGAGGATGTATTACGCACGTTAGATTTGGTCGATGATCTTAAAAAATATCGATGTGCACTTCTCCCTCTTAATTTTACCCCATTGGGAGAGTTCAATAAACAAAGTGCCTTCTCAGCAATGATTCATACCATCGATGACCATCATAAACAGATTATCGCGAGATGTAATCAGCATAACCTGTATTGGGTCAATGCTTCGATTAATGAATTACTTGAGCATTCGCGCTATAAAATGTTGATACACGTTCTCGCAAAGATTCGCATGAAACAGTTTGAGAGAAAAGCGAAAAAATTCGGATTACTAGCAGCTAAATAAATCATATTTTAAAAGAGAACTGCCATCAAATTGAAAAAGCAGCGGCAGTATATATGCTTTCTCCTGTTGGTCGGAGTGCTCCCGTCGGGATTACGTGCCAATACTTCAGAGCCCCCGGGGGGCGGAAGTTAAGGTCTGGCATAAAATCCCCCAGAAGGATTACTTGCCAGAGGTTAAAATCCCCGATAGTGATCTCGTCAGAAAGGGAATATGAATTTAACAGTAAATTCATGGCGATTAATTAGTATAGGGGAAGGGATTTGAACCCCTGGAACGATATTTAATTCATTTGTATGGTCCAAAAATCACGAAAACTCCAATAACAACTCCGTTTCTTGTTGCTGTTTTATCCAGGGCAACAACTTTTATAGAAATGAATCCAAATCCAACTGGAACTCCAAAAATAACAGTCTCGAAAAGAGGGGAAATTAGCCATTTACCATCTACCATCAACCTGTGCGTGATGAACAATGTGGTAATATTAAAAGTGGCATTGAATGAAGTATTATACGGATTAGAGACTGATACTCTATATCTAATTCCCCCTTCTATCCTGATTTGTATTTCTTCAGTTGTAATATATTGATTTTTAATAATATGTTCAGCAGTCGATGGAATGATACGGGTTCCAACAAACAAGAGAATGATTCCAACCGCAAACCATTTCCTTTTCATTTGATTATCCTCATATCATCTACAATTTCTTACAGTATCGAACTATCACCAGAAACAGTCACACCGCGCCAACTCCACGCAAATATGCAACAATGATGCTGACCGATAAAACCGATTCTATAACTGCCGATGACCTCATAAGCTTTTACAGAGATAAATTTACCTTGATAATCAGAATATCCAAGCACATTTATGGAATGAATCGAATAATTTGAATTCCAAATTTTGAAAAAACCAATCTGTCTCCAACAATTTTCATATTCACCACTGACAAAAGCAAAAAGAAAGAAATAGATATCTCTATCACTCTTTTCAAATCTCTCAGAGGTATCATTGATATTAGCTGTTATTCCTGGCATACATGCTATCTCAATAAACAGCAGAATGATTCCAACCGCCAAACATTTCCTTTTCATTGATTATTCCTCTATACTATCGTAGAATGTTGCCTTGATAAAAAATCTACCAATATGTCCAGTATAGTTGTTTGGAAGTGTCACATTCTGGAATAGATAAATGCCACCAGTGATATTTACTGAAAAAGAGGGTTGCATTATATCCATCCAATCCCAGTTTCCAGCATTATCATACCCATAAGCAGCAAAATACGGTGGATGATATAAGGGTCCTGAAATTCTTACTATTAATGCAAAGAATTTCACATAGTCCTGTGTTATCTCTAGTTTAGTAATTAATCCTAGAACTCTAAATTCAAAAACTGAGGGGTAGTGATATATCCAGTGATAATCAGGTCCAGAGCCAGTAACGGTTTCTTGCAACATATCATTAAGATAAAACTCTACTCGGTTCATACCGCTTACATTATCTGATGCTGTTGCTGTAAAAAGAACATCCCAACCATCTTCTGAATTTCCCCCGATTAATTCATAATAAAGAAAAATAATAGGTTTGGTTTTATCAATATCAATTACAGCTGATTCAACTTCCTCTTGATTTCCAGTATTATCAATAGAATAAAACTCAATACAAATATCATTTCCATCATCAACTAAAATGAAAGGTTCTGTGTATATCTGCCAGCTTCCACAATCAATACGATACTGTGTGATATTCACCCCTGAAATATCATCGGTTGCATTCAAAATAACAGTCACATTACTTACATACCACCCATTCTCACCATCAGGTTCAGGAGGATTAAGAGATATAGTAGTTACAGGTGGAGTGGTATCATCACGATTGTTAGAAATTCCTGTAATGGGATTAACAGCTATCCCAACGAACAAGAGGATGATTCCAACCGCCAAACATTTCGTTTTCATTGATTTATCCTCCTTTAATTTAGGAATTATTAGAAGTCACTACATTAATAGTATGAGGTTGGGAAATGTGATTCCCTGCATTATCCCAAGTGTCATAGGGCCAACCTATCACACCAAAAAGTATCCTAAATATAATACTTTTAATATTATGTAGCCACATACATCCCCACCAGATTACTTCATATGGTGGCTCTGTATCAATAAAATTCGCAATATCAAACTGAACAGCATTTACACCACTGATTTCATCAGAGGCATTTATACTAATTAACCACTGCAACAAACCAACCCGCTCGGCATTATAACTCGAAATGATTGGTGGATACCTATCAATTTTTATTTCTATAGAAGAAATATTTGAGATATTAGAATCGCATGTCTATTCTAACAAATGTATTCCTTCTGTGTTTAGTGAAAAAGGCGCTGTATAATTATTCCAATTACTTCCATCAATTCGATAATTGATATAATTAAAAGTTCCATTAAACGTCACCACAATAAAGGCGCCAATCCACCAGTTATTTTCTCCCATAATTCCTGAGATTTCAGGCCAACATGGTGGGTCACCACAATCACAACTCTGTACACTTTCACTTCCCACCACATTACTCAACGAACCAAGAACAAGAAGAACCACAGCACAGAGACTTATAACAATCAATGGATGTTTATCCATATCTTTCCTACCCCGTGATATGATTTTAATATATTATATTCTCTTTAAAAACATATCCTTAAAACTTACCAAATGTTTTTATACAAATGAACGATATTAATTTCTTGGGGAGTCAAATTGTAGATAAGGTAGAGCTTTCCCCCAGACTGTTTCTACCGTTTTTTCATCTACCTTTCCTCCTAGACAGACTCCCTTCAAAATTCTAGGTGCTATCTATAAAATCTATATATTCCTCGTTAAAAACATAAATATATAGAGGATTCTCGATTCTAACGAGGGATATTTATATCATTTTCATTTGGAGAAGTTAAGACCAGAACATCAGTGGTATGCCCGGAGAATCTTTTATATATCCAATGGAAACCGCGTTTTCCATTGAGTTCTTTTTGGATTGGATACACAATCGCGACCATGTTCAACTCATTGTAAACACGAGTATTTGCTATGTCTTATTAGAAACCAACATAATTATGTATTAGGAATGAATTACTTGACATAATTTGACTTTTTGCTGCTAATTTATCCATCACTGGAGAAAGAAACGTGAAAATAGAGTGCTCAGTCTTTCTATTGAACATCGTAATATCGCTCTCTGTTCCTTTTTTATCCATCTCTCCACCGAGCTCCTCGTCATGGAAGATGCCTACCGCAAGATTTTTCATAAACCGGGTGTATTCATGAGACTGTCATAAACTTGCCTCTTCTCGATAAGAGATAAATACGTTTAAAAAATTATTAAAACATGAAAGGTCGATTTTTCTATGAGGATAAACGTATTTATATGAGCTGTTGTATGATTTGCTCCGGATGAAATCGACTTGTAACTATCCATGTTACCGCAAAGATAAAGAACCATCTCCGCTCTTGAAAAAAAAGAGAGGAGACATAAAACTCGTTTTTTTTGATATGGATGGTGTTCTGCTTGACACTGTAAGTTCCTGGCGGTACATCCATGAATATTTTGGAACAACCAATGAACGCTCGATTATCCCTTATTTACGAGGGGATTTTGATTATCTTGAGTTTATCAGACGGGATGTCTCGCTGTGGAACATAAATGGGGAATCAGTACAAAAAGCCACCATTCAAAAAATTTTATATTCTATCCCTTGTATGAAAGGCATACATGAATGTATCTCATTTCTAAAGGAACACCACATTCAGACAGCTATCGTAAGTGCTGGGCTTGACCTGTTAGCAGAGAAAGTCGCTTCAGATGTCGGAATTGATTATGCGTTTGCACATGAAGTAAAGGTTGGTGCAGATGGACGAGTGTCTGGTGTAGGTGTCCTTC
>DATLAF010000024.1:0-15102 GCA_035527635.1 Thermoplasmatota archaeon
TCGGTATCCTTGCAATTTTCCTGCGTGCGTTTTCATTAGGAAGTGGAACGTACACCGGAATTGAAGCTGTTTCCAATGGACTACCCATCATGAGAGAACCCCGGGAAAAAACAGCCAAAAAAACCATGCTATATATGGCAATCTCACTTGCGCTTGTTGCTGGTATTTTACTGATCTGTTACTTCTTCATCGATGTCAAACCCATCCCTGGTCTGACACTTAACGCAGTCCTTGCCGAAAAACTCTTTGGTGCGTGGTCTTTTGGTGGTTTTAACTATATCGCTTTTGTTATCATTTTCTCAGAAGGAGCTTTGCTTTTTGTCGCAGCACAAACCGGATTTATCGGTGGACCACGTGTGATAGCAAACATGGCAATAGACTCGTGGTTTCCAAAGAAATTTGCTTCACTCTCCGAACGACTCACTATGCGAAATGGGGTACTTGTCATGGGGAGTGCAGCATTTTTTATCATGATACTAACAAACGGAAGAATCGACTTACTTGTCATTATGTACTCTATCAACGTATTTCTGACATTTTCTCTCTCTCAACTTGGTATGACTCGACTCTCTATAAAACAGCGTCATAAACAAAAGAAATGGCAACGGTCACTAACAATATTCTTAGTTGGATTCATTGTCTGTTTCACTATTCTTGTCATTACCCTCTATGAAAAATTCACTGATCCGTACGCAGGTTGGCTTGCTCCATTTACTCTTTCTCTTACCGCTTTTGTTATTTTTCTTTGCTATTTAATCCGTCGACATTATACGAAAATTAAAAAAGCCATGAAGAAATTTGATGAGGTTTTACTCTTATCGAGCATCCATCTTGTTGGACATCCCAATACAAAACCGGTGAATCCGAAACATATGACGGCCGTCATTCTTGTTAGCGGATACAGTGGTTATGGAGTTAACACCTTTTTATCATTAATCCGAAGTTTTCCTGGTTTGTATAAGAATATTATTTTTGTTTCTGTTGCAGAGATCAATTCAGGATCTTTCAAAGGTATCGAGGAAATTGAGGCTCTTAAAACATCGGTACGAAACTCATTGCTCAAATACGTCATGCTTGCTCAAAGACTTGGGTTCTCCGCAGATTATCGTATGGATATTGGAACTGATGTTGTAGAGACTGCAAGCCATCTGTGCGAGTCCATTGCAGAGGAGTTTCCGAAAGTAATGTTTTTTACTGCAAAACTCATTTTCCGTCATGAGACAATCTTTCATAAAATTCTTCACAATGAAACCGCGTTTTCAGTCCAGCGTCGATTGCAGTGGAAAGGCTTACCTGTTGTTATTTTACCTGTGCGTATTGACATATAAAAAAATTTTTTTGAAAAAAAATAATGAATAATTTTAAAATGAACAAAACCTTTTTAATCATCTAAGTGATATGAATTATTAAAAGACAAAAAGGAGGAGAGATGGCAATGCCGGTAAAAAAAACAAAGAAAAAAGTCGTCAAAAAGAAGAAGAAATAAGATAAGAAAGAGATAATTATTTTATCTTTTCCACATAATTACTGCTTCTTCTTTTATTATTTTTTTTTCCATTATGAACTTTTTTTTGCTTTTATGAGACATCATCGTACAATTAAAAAAAAATAATTGATTTATGAAAAACAAAAACATTAGCATTAAAAGTGAAATAAAAGAAATGATCATCTCGTGCTGTTATGATATTTTTTCTATTAAACCGTTAAATCGTTTTCATATAAATGACAAGAGAAAAAAAACATGAGGAATCGTTCAATATCCAAACAGATATCGCAAGAGTGGAAATACGTTTGGGAACTGCCTAAGCAATTGTTGAAGGAATGCATTGAGCGGCAACGATTCGGTTTTTGGCATGCTTACTTTTAATGTCGCCCAATCGCTTTCAACACCAAAGACGTCTTTTACTTTCGCTTTAATTGTGTAGGTTCCCTTTTTTGCAAATGTGTGATTAATGCTTATGAATTGACCTGCGGGGTAAGGACCAATCCATTCCACAGCAGTAGAACCGTCTCCCCATTCTATCCAGTAGAACATATCATTTGCATCAGGGTTTACTGCAACAAATGTATAAGGGTACGCTACTCCTACTTCACCATGTGTTGGACCATCTATTGATGGAGGGCTAGGTGGAGGACCATACTGAACGATGGTTATTGATAAGGGATCTGACCAGATGCTCATAGCTCCATACTCGTCGCGAGCCTGAGCTTTCACCACATAGGTATCTGATAAGATCCATGAATGTGACATATTTGCAGGTAGGCCTGAAAAAACCAATGATGTCCAATTGCTGTAATCATGAACACCAGATGCATTCCAATCAAACCGATATTGAACACGATCTCCATCAGGATCGAAAGCACTTGTACTAAAAATTCCTGGCACCTCTGTATATAACCATGATGGCCCAGAGGGCGTCGTTGGGGTATTTGGCATCTGGTTCTCAGAATAATATGCGCTATGCCTGAGGTCATGCCGAAACATTGACCATCCTGGGTTTCCTCCATCGCCTGCTGAAAGCATGTACGCGCGTCCGTGGTTGTTGGTCTCCGGTGAGGAGATACCATAGCCACCTACGATGAAAAGATCGAGTTTCCCATCATTATTAAAATCAGCGATAACCGGAGCATGGTCGATATTAAAAACCATGCCATAATGAGCTTGTAAATCAATAGTCCATATTACTTGACCGGTATCACCGCTCAGAACTCTCACTTTTCCGTCTTCGGCACCAAACTCAACATCTAAGGTGCCATCACCGTTAATATCTGCGATAGCTGCCCCTCGAAAGATATTGCCGCCAACGGGATAACTCCAAAGCAACGATCCGGTATGCGATAAAACCCCAATGATGTTATATGAGACAAACACGATCTCAAGGTGATTATCGTTGTTGAGATCCGCTATTGATGTTGGGGCCCCAACGTAAGAGGCCGCAAGGTAATTCCATACCGAGCTTCCATCTTCGCTATTTATCACATACACATGATTATCATAACACCCAATCGCAATTTCGTCTTTACCATCCTCATCGATGTCAGCAAATGATCCACCATGATACATCCAATCTGTAGGTTGACTGGAATACCATTTTGTCGAGCCGTTCTCTCCATATAACGCATAAATCCTGTGATCACCATTCCATTGAGCGACAACAACATCTAACTTTTGGTCGCCATTGATATCAAGGATGTTCGGACACGATTGAATATAACTATTTGTTCCAAGATTAATTTGCCAGCAGATACTGCCATCCTCCCCATTCAAACAAAATACATAGCCATGAAAAGTACCGAAAACGACTTCTGGTTTGTTATCGTTATCAACATCAGCGACTGCGGGGGGTGAATCAATACAGTTTGAAGAGCCAGTAAATCTTGACCATTTTACCTGACCTGTCGTTCCATTAAAACAATATACCCTTGATGGTGAGGATGCTGGGATTATCACTTCCAGGTTACCATCTAGATCAACATCTGCGATGGCTGGTGAGGCATCGTTACATCCACCTGTATTATAACTCCAAAGAAGAGAACCGTTCTCTGCATTTAACGCGTAGACGTTTTCATCATTAAAATAGGTTCCAAAAACGATTTCCAGCTTACCATCATTATCAATATCCCCAGTTGCAGATGATCCAAATGAAGGAGCTTGTAAGTCATACCACCAGAGTATTTGTGGAGAGGAACTCGTACTTGATTGTGTTGTTTCAGCAAAACCTTGAACAGCACTTACGAGACACAAAATAACGCTTAATACCGAAATACAAATTTTCCAAAACATGTTCTTTTGCATGATACTCTATCTTCCTTTCATTTTCAAATATAACCAATACCATTTAAATGTTATCTACTTGATAAAATCTACGAATACATAGACGAAAAAGGGAAAACCAGGGTTTTAAGCCCAAATGAGATGTCGCGTCGACTTAGTTGGCTTTAAACGAATCACGATTCGATGGTAAAAATATAATATGGACTGATAAAGTAAAGGTTAATAAAATCAAAAAAATAAATTAATCTTCAATCACAGCACATCAACAGATGATTCAATACGATCAATCGTTTTTTGAATAAACTGCTTATCGTTGATCGTCACTTGAATAGCATTATTTGGGCAAAGGTCAGCACACCGTCCACAGCCTTTGCAGATATCACTGATGACTGCGCGACCATTTTGTACCTCTATGGCGTTTACGAAACAATTT
Organism: Thermoplasmatota archaeon; assembly: GCA_035527635.1. GTDB lineage: Archaea > Thermoplasmatota > E2 > DHVEG-1 > DHVEG-1 > SM1-50. The sequence continues at coordinate 4,209 of DATLAF010000024.1, forward strand.
TTTACGCATGTTCCGCATCCTGTACATTTTTCAGTTACCGTGACTTCTACCCCCGGCATTCGCTTCACCTTGGAACGTATCTGAGGGTCAAGATCAGAAAGCATCTTCCAAAGGCAACAGCAACTGCAACAATTACAGATTGTCATAAGTTTTCCATCGAAGCCTACACCAAGCCATGTCTCATCGATTTGGTCCCTTCCGATTAAATGAATAAGTCCTGCTTCACGGCATTTTTGTACATGCGCTAGGGCTTCTTCCATCGTTGCTTCTCTCCCAAAATCAGGGTTAATCCTTCGTGCTGCTTCTCCAAGAAATAGACAACCTAGTTCAATCGGATGGTTCTTGCAGCCCATCGCCTCACGACATATACAAAAACCCATGATAAATCGGTAGTTCGTTTTCCGGATAAAATATTCTACGACTTGCGATGGTAGTACAATGTTATCAGGAGGTTGTATCGATTTTTCAAGGTAGATTTCAATAAGAGATTCTTTGGGGAGAACCGTCACATTCGTCTGATCAAAGAACATTTTATTGATAATCTGCCTCATGAGAGGGATTTGTGTCATCTTTGCAGCAAGGAACCGATGGGGGAACAATTTTTCAAGAAAAAGGACATACTTACGCGTTGGTTTCATACGATAATCAAATGATAAAACAATAAGGATAATAAGGGTATCGATTCCTGAAACCCTGATTTTTCGTTATAGGGTATATTTTAAAGGATGTAACTATTTACAAAATCATATCATGGGGAGCGAAAGGGTATGATAAAATGCAAATTTCTTGAGCGGTATCGAATTCCAACGGTCACGCTTGATGGAAAGGATTACTTGGAAAGTGAACGGTGTCGGTTAGGCAATGAAATACCTTTAGATGGCTGCCTTGAGAATTGTCCTGATTTTGAACCAGCAACATGAAAAATGATATAATGAGTGCAGGGGACGAGATGTGAACACCAATCTACTAGTATATTTTACACTTCTCTCCTGTGAGTTCTCATCGCATTATTTGGAACTAGATGATGATGGAGAGATGAATTCATTTACTAGTAAATTTCCCTGTTCTACTGATTTATGTATATTTTTACTAGTATAATTGATAATCGTTCTAGTCAACTATCCTCTTAGATTATGGCGTTCACCTATTTGTGAATACTGGACGTAGTTTCACTACGCGAAATGATATCAGATTAATGCTCCCGTCGGGATTACGTGCCAATACTTCAGTGTTCTATTTACACCAGTTGATATTTTAATTCCTTTAAAACCTATGATTCGGGGTAGAGAACGGACGAGGCCGATGGTAAAACAAGCGCTGTTGATATCTAGGACAACTTAAGGAGAATCAGTTACTTTTAACTCCTTCACTGGTGTTCCATCACTCCAATATCCCATAAACCGTTGCTCTGAAGTATTCCCAAAACAATATTCCCTGTTTATCCCATAAAAAGCATAATCAGTCAGTGCATCAAACAGTTTCCAGGTAGAATAATAATCCATCGCATCAGTTTTTCCAAACCCTGCTAAATAAATAGTCGGAGTAAGGGGAGCAGAATGATCAGCAATAAGAACAGGAGTACCATACTTATCGGTAACCTGAGTCACGAAGTCCTTATTTTCCAAGGGTATCTTATCTGCTCCATAAAAAATTTGTTTTTCCACCCATTCCTTTATAAGTGGGTCATCTTCCCCATAAATAACTATCATCAGGGTTGAACCAGGTATTAAACTAAGATTAGTTCTCCAAAGCGCTGCTTGTACCGGCATAATTGCTTTTGGGATAGGTAATCCCTCAGATTCAGCCAAAGCAGCCATATCACAAGTTATACCACCACCCATAGAATGCCCTACAATAGCAAAATGATCAAGTTCAGGTTTCACATGATCTCCTTGTTCTAATTCATTAATAGCATTTTTTACTGCGGTTATTGCATTTGAATAAAAATGCAAAAATCCGAGTATTGGTAACCACCATTGTTGATATCGAGGATAAACTACGATATTACCCCGTTTAACTATATGATTAATCCATGTTTGATACCAAAACGGAACCATTGCCCCCCATCCATGATTAAAAACAATTAAGGGAGCCGTAGCTGGTTTTGGATCAGTAGGCTCAAAGATCCAATACTGCAGAACACCTACTCCATACCTATTGACGATAACACCGGCATGGGGGTAATTTGATCCTCCGGGCCCTGTTGGAGGTTGTTGGGGTGGTGTCGGAAGAGGATTTGGTATAAAACCTGTTGAAATCTGTCCCGTAAATATATTGAATATAAACAATGAACAAACAAAGATAAGACTTAGTGTCTTCTTCATAATTTTCATTCCTCCTTATAGAATGAAACAGTGTCCTTCGTTATTTAAATCTTTGTTAGGTGGAAAAAAGTGCAGGGGACGAGATTTGAACTCGCGGACCTCTACAGGACAAGGCCCTCAACCTTGCGCCGTTGACCATGCTTGGCTACCCCTGCAAATATTTTTTCCTGTAAATACAGGATAACCTATATATCTTTTCGGGTGAATTCCTTAGATGTCATTAAGATCCATGCCACATCGTTGGCTGAGTTCTTTATGCAATTCCATCAGCCGCTCCGCATGCTTTTGGTGTCCTTTCTGTATTGCTTTTTCTACTTCTTTTTCAATCTGATGTTCATGGTCATTTTCAATCAAGTTATCAGCATGAGCGACGATTTTTTCTTCTAATGTCACCGGCATATAATCTTTCGGCGGTAAACCTAAGGTTATTGCCTCATCTCTAGGTATCCCTGCACCTACATGTCGTTCGATAATATTGACGATACTTTCTGGTAAACCTAATTCAGTGGCGATCTTTGCTCCTTCGACCCCATGCATGATTCCCTGTGTTTTTGACCGTCCAATATCATGAAGCAATGCACCTGATTCGACAAGCTGAATATTCGCATGAGCCTTCTTCGCTATCCTGACTGCGACCTTCCGTACTGCCTTACAATGGTTAATAACATCATCAGAACACCCTGCTGTTCTCAATAGTCGAAGACATTGTCCTGGATTTGGAATCGTACTCATGTCGTTTCCTTTGAAAGAACTTTTTTACCTTTAACACAGGGAACAATTTGAATGTTTCCATGGAAATCTTTTCTCCGCCATGCTGCCTTTGTATAACGGTCAAGGAATAGTGCTAAAGCAGCAACCTCAGAATGTGGTTGGTTCCCAACGGAGACGTTGAGGTCAGCGACTTCGTAAAAATATGGGGGAACCTTTTCTGCTCCGACAATAATGAGAAGGTCCCGATTAGTATCAAGATGGTTCACTGCTTTCTCTAGTTCCTCGCCGTACATCGTGAGATGAACAATGGATCCTTTCCAGGATTTGATGATTTTTTTATGGTCAACACCGGTTTGAACTTCAAAATTACCGCCAAATCTTTTACAGACGGCATTGATGTTTTTCGTAATTTTTTCATCTTTCGTGGTAATAAATATGATATCTGCACCGAATGCTCGTGCGACCAACGCGACATGGGTTGTCACCCGTTTATCACGATCAATTCGATGTCCGATTCTAAGCACCGCTATCATTCTTAACAAACCTGCCTTGTTCAAAGTAGAAGGAAAAGAGTCTTAAAAACACTCCGATATCAATTGGTTTTTTCTCAGAGTTGTCTTTTTTTCTTCAACAGGATAAAATCGACTTTTTTGTCAGTATCGTCTCTTTTTTGAGTACTATTTGCTGTCGATTCTGTTTGTTTCCGTCTCATGCTATCGACAGTATGTTCAATCGTTTCAGAGCTTTCCCAGCTTGTTCGTTTCAGTGGTTGTTTTTCTTCTGGATATGGCGTCTTTGATTGTTTTTGTGCAAATCCCTTCGAATAAAGTGTTTCATTGTATTCTTTGATGGGGACTTCTTTGGTTTCTTCTCTTGTTTCTGGTTTGATCTGTTTTTCTTCGGATTCTTGTACTTCTTCAGTTGTCAGCTTCTTATCTGTTTGTACTTTCTCTTTCTTTTTCAACCGGTTAAGCAGCTTCCATTGTACCAAAGAGAATCCCTCGATCCTTGTTTTCTCGGAGATGTTATCTTTTTAACACTTGATAAGGTTTTCCTTATAAGGGATCATTTGCGATTATTAAAAGGAACGAAAAGCATTTATCTGGTTCTTAAATTCACATTTGTACCTTTTAAATAATGCAGGGCCAGTGGTCTAGTTGGTTATGACATCGCTCTCACACAAACCTTTTCAAAAAAGGTTTATCAAAACGAACTCGAGACGTATCTAAACACGGTGCGGTTGTCTGGTGTCACGACAAAACACGTTAAAGAAGTTCATGGTTTCATAGCAGACTATCTTTTGTTTTGCGACAATACTATTTCACACGAACAAACCATAGCATATTTAACGAATCTCAAAGCCAGATACTCTCAAGTTTCGTATAATAAGAGATACTTTCAAATTATGAAGTTCTTGCGATACTTGGATATTCCTTTTATAACAAAGATTCCCAAGGCAAAACAGGTTATTTACACACCGCAGAAGATTAATGACGATGATATTCAACAGTTATTACAAGAGCATAAAGACGATAAACAAATAACATCGCTCATACTACTTGGGATTTCATCGGGTGCAAGGGCAGAGGAATTGTATCAGCTTAGAATCGGTGATTTTAACCTTGAGAAATGCACAATTGAAATTAAACAGGATAGACTTCATCGGGTAAAAAACAGGTCTAGCATAAGAACTATTTTCTATGACAAAGCCACATCTGATGTTTTAAAGGATTACATAGACTATTATAATACACACAAACGATTTGACAGATTATTTGCTCAGTCCACGGTAACCAGGAAAATGAAACGGTCACAGACAAAAATTAAGATGCTCAGACACTACTTTGCTAGACAATGCACGTTAAAGGGGATTCCAAGCGGTGTGACAAAGCGGTTCTTAGGTCATAGTCTAAATGGGGATATGCTAGAATCTCACTATAATTATTTGTCAACTGAGGATTTACAGGAAATTTATAATAAATATTTTGGAGGGAGATAACAATTAAACGGTAATTGATTCGTAAGGTGAGGAAATGACAGAATACCAAGATAGTATTATAAACCAAGAAAAAAAGAAAACAACAGGTGTGAGACAATTAAAACAGGTTAGAATAAACAGATTGATAAAGAAGGGCACACCCCTAAAAAAGTTTCTATTATTGCCAGATAAAAACGGTAAATTATTATGGACAGAGGTTCGTTTCGTTACGAAAAACACAGAGTATGCTAAGAAATATGTTAACCCGTTGGCTGAAAGGTTAAAGGAAATCGAAAAAAACAGTGTGCATTACATAGAAGATATTGAAACAGGTGAAATAAAATACATTAAAGAAAAGACTGTTAAAGAAAAAAATATTTATTATACTATCCCATCAACAACGGCAATTCGTCTTAATTCTAGTCAATTCTGGAGTTTCATGTGTGGTAAAGCACTTAAACAAACAAATGTATGGTCAAATAAATATATTGACGGTATCCGGCACACAAAGGATGAATTACCTGGGTTTTGGTTATCAGATGCGGAATATGCGAAACAAGATGAGGAAAAAAATAATGGACCTGATTGTGCTGTATTAAGAGAGTTTCTACAAAAAACTATTATTATAAGAAAAGAAGATATTACGCATCTTGGTAGATATAATGATGGCTCACCAAGGCGTGTAACATCAATGCAAGAATTAAAAATATGCAACTGCGGAAGAATGTTCATTACCGCAAATAATAAACAATTCCGATGTGCTAGTTGCGGTTTAATGTTGTGGAAAGAGCAGGGTCGTGCTTACGGTGAACGGACACGTCAACATTACATTCCAGGCCGTGGGTGGGTGAAATATCCAAAGCTAACATTGGAACAATATTATAATCGCAAACATTTAAGAGATAATGGTTGCACCGATTATAATTATAATTAAACCATTAGCTCTATTATTTCATCCAAAGATACACCATCAAAACCCTGTTGGCTCAAGTATGTCTTTATATCATTTGGTTTCTTAAGGCCATACTTTAAACCATTCTTTATTAAATATTTGATTCTTCCGTAGTCTCTTTTTTTAATCACGACAATCACCAGTTTAAAGTATACTATCGGGGTCGTCTGCGGTGGGTTTCTTTTTTCATAGAACACCGTCATTGTCGTCTTTTTTTGGTTTACCTGTTTGCGAGTCGATTCCATTATTTGGCACTAACTGTCCACGAACCCGAATATATTTTCTTTGACTGCGTAGTTTTCGAATCTTGTTTTTTAATAACCCGTCTAATTCCTTTTCGGCTTTCAATATTTCATCACTCATTTTTTCACACTCCCTAAGTTTACCGCTTTTCTCATTTGTTTTTTAATCTCAATCCGTCTATCGATTTCTAATATTGCAATCTTCGTCTTTGCTATTTCATTTCTTACATCATTTATGTCCATTTTTTTCAACTCCATGTTAAATCAAATGTGAAACTCGGGGTCTAACAGTCATGAAATCCCCCGAGCCACACTCATCATGCGGTAGGGTATCGGTGTATGTGGGAAGAAAACGTGAATCCCTCAAATACCCACTGCTTAGAAATCTTAAAGATACCCCTCCTTCTCTAATTGTGTCATTAACCAATCATCAGCTTTCTTTGAAACATCAACTCCCTCATTCTGATAAATTCCAAGATGTAAAAATTCGTGGGATATGCAGGTAATCAATTGCTTGATTTTTTCAGATTCATTGTAAAATTGCCTGAAATTAAACAGGTAAATCCAAATTGCAGTTTTCTTAATATCCTTTTTTAATATGATATAAGAGCCAAGGGTTCTGGTATACATTCCATCATTGTCGAAAAATAAAAAGTGGATTTCATTCGGTTGATTTCTACGTTCTGCAATTGGCTTGGAACAACGGGCTTCATTGAATACCTTGCAATTTGGGCATTTAGATTCGTGTGTATCGGTTTTAAAAACCTTTCCGCAGGAACATATACGTTTAATCATGCTATCCGGTCTCGTTTCAGTTTACAAGGTTTACAAACATATGTTGTTCGCCCACCGTTCTTGGGATTTCTGAACGCTATCATAAACCACGGGCGGTAGTTTTTTTTACAAATGCAACAGGGAGGCATGTTATTCAACCACCAAAAACACATTGTTTGCGAAATATTTCCCATGCAGACGTAAAACAAAGCTGACCATTTTACCATTTGAAAGAACAGTTGAGCCATGCGAGAAGAAGTCCTGCGAAAAACCATACTCGACCAGTGGATGAATAAAGTAGTGAGAACTCATGTTGCTTATCAAAACAGTATGCCCGTAAATTCTCTTTTGGGATTTAACGACACCATCAAGGCCCAGTTTTTTTACAGCATCAATGTGACCCTGCAAGTCCTTCGGTAGACTGTGAACATCAACGTAGTTATAGTGGTTCATTTAGTCGTTCCCTCCCCTTTCATGTCACATCCTATCAAGTTGAGTAAGTAGGAACTTGAAAATTTCCAATCGAACCTTATCGGAGTCGCCATCAGTGATATTTAGACCACGTGCAATGTTGCCTGCATTAGTCCAAGCGTCCGCAATTTTAATTTCCAAGGCATCAATATCGATTTTATCTACACTTTCAAATACCATTTTTTCCACCATCCTTTTTTAATTGAGCAACCTCAAATGCCACTTGCTCGATTTCTTGAGTTAGTTCTTCAATGGTAATTTTGCTTAGTTTGTTTTTTAATTCACGTTTTATATTATTTTTTCTATTTCTGTTTAAGTAAATTCTGTTCATCTATTCACCTTCCTTTTTATAAAATATCATCTTCGTTGTCATGTTCTTTTGAATCATACTCGCACATTTCCTTGTAGCAACCATCACATAGATTAGAACCATTTTTTACATGCGTGGCTAAGTTATCGCACAATTCACATTTTATTGGTGGTTTTTCTATTGATACTATCTGCGGTGCAGTTGCCTCGGTTTTCTTTTCCTCAGTTTTTTTATCATCCGCTTGTTTTTGTTCGTCTTTGTTCAATCTGAATATTTTCTTGCGTCTTTCGTCATCCAATACTGAAGGAGTTCCGAAGGTAACTATTATTTTCTTTTCTTCCGTCTTGACGTTGATAGCATCCTTTTCTTTGAGTGTTTTTTGCATCCGTAGTTTGCTCTCACGAGCGAGGCAAATAGCGGTAAGTGTCTTTCTTCGTTCTTCATTCGATTTCGCATTCTTAAAATCCCGTTCTAAGACGGATAAGCTCTCATTCAGTTTGGCAATATCGGGATTATCGTCATACTCAGAAATACTATCTGCGGTTGCGGTGGGTTGCTCGGTTTTGTGTTCGGACACGATTTTTAATAGCGTGGGCATTGATACCTTTTTATTGTATTTGTCTTTGAGCCTTCGCCAGATTTTTATTGGTGAACCTATGCTGTCTTCAACCATTATCTTATCAACTAAAAGTCTAATTTCTCTTATCTCGTTCTCCTTTCTTTTTCCCATCTTAATCACACTCCGATGTTGATTTATAAGGTTTTGCAATACGTAACTTCGTTTGGGGGTCGTCTTGGTTGTTTTGGGTTGTTTCTGTAGAAGTCCATTTTTGAAATATTTCCATCGCAGTTTTTTGACCATCTATTGCAATATACTTTTCTACGATTTTCTTAAAATATTTTTCTTCCACATTTAAAACCCGTCTTTTCCCGTCTTTTGATTTATGGGGTGTAAAACCAATTCCTTTGAGACACCGTGTAATTGTCGAAGTGCTTCGTTCGATTCCTTCTTGAAGGAGAGCATCTTTGATGTTCTTTGATTGTATCTCAGGCAATGGTTCGTTCATTAAATCAATGAAAATCTGTAGATATTGGCCCTCCGGTGATTCAACATTTGTTACGAGAGTTTTTTGATATTGACCTTCTGCAATTTTATTGAAAACAGTCATTAAGTCTTTGTCGAACTCGGTTAATATGATAAACGGTGTAATCGTTTGTTTTACTCTACGGTTTGCAATGCAGTTTAGCTTTCGAGAATAATATTCCGTCATAGTTTTATTCAAAGCTTTCATTCTAAAATCGAGAAGTTTACATCTTAGTTCTTGCTGTTCTTCTTCAAATTGTGGTGGTAATTTATCAGGAATATCTTCTCTGAGGGTTTCATGCATATTTTCCGTTAAGCATCTGCTCTCAAAAGCATTATCTCGATTGTTTTTTCTTGCACCGAAGATTTTAGGTCCAAAACTCTCAAATGCTTCAACCTTCCTAGTATCTTCGTTTACTCTCCATATTGGTAAACCACGTTCAAAACCATTGTTTAAAATCTGCATAATGATGTCCGATTCATCGCTTTTTTGCGGATTGAACTCATTGATAATTAGACTACCACGCCACGCTTCTATTAGCCTGAAAATCACCGCAGGTGTGGGAGAAGCCCCTATCGGAATCGGTTTATAACACAACTTCCCGATAGTATTTATATACCTTCCTTTTCCCGTTGCCATGTCGCCCAATGCTCTCAAGTAAGGGATGGTGTCTAATCTGTCATAAATCCACGTTAAAACGATGTAATACGCTGCTATCTCTCGGTGCTCGTCTGAAACATCGAGCCACTCGTAGATGAACTTATTTATTTGTTCAACTAGTGATTTTAAATCACCGTATTCTATAGGTTCTTTCGGTAACTTGATTTTTTCCTCTACTATGGAGTTTTCTTTGCATGGCGGAATATACCGTATTCCCTTTGTTTCATCTGTGACCCCATAGCAATATTCGTATTTACCATTCGTTAATTCCACATATCTGCATTCCTTTGTTTTTGAATCATAAACATGCTCGAAGAATCTCCCGTTAAGTTCCAGAAAACTCTTTTCAATCACCGTCAATTTTGGTTTCGGCATTAGTTCACCGTCTCATTTGTTGGAATCAATGTCAAAATATCATCCCAGGCGATGAAACTAGATTTTTGAGGTGTAGATATCACCACACCTTTAGAATCTATATTTTCAATAATTCCGTAAAGATGAAAAGATGTTTTCAATTCCAGGTGACAATGCTTTTTATAAAATAATTTATACGATTCTTTCATATTTCCTATTTCCTCCCTTAAATTTATTCTATTAAATCATCCGTGTCATTGAATTTTGGTGGGCTAGTTGGCTTCTTTGCATTTTGGTTTAAAAATTTAAAGAACTCAGTTAGTCCAAATGCTTCAATGGTCTGCGGTTCGAATGCCTTCGGATTTGTTTCAACGCTTCGTAACCACATAACGAGCCTGCGTTCCATTGGCTGACCGACCCCATAGACCATGTTATTTGTTTTCCAATGGTTTTCCAGTTTGGTTCTCTGTTGTTTCTTTTTTTGTTTCTCCCTTTCAACTGCTAACTTTTCAGCGTTTATTTTATCCATTTCCTGTTGGGCTTTTAACAACGCCTCACTTGCCTTTTTCTCTCTCATTTCATCAAACATTTTTCACCACTTCCGATTTTATACAATATAAAAATTTCTTCCCGTTTCAATACCAAAACATCGATACACCTAACCGGAATCATTGACGATAAAATCAGTTTGTAAACGGTTCTCAGTGTGACGGTCTCCGGTGTTGCACCGTCTATCTTACAAATATAATGACCCATTTTAGTCCAAATAAGATAAAGGTCATTTTCCTTCACACATTCTTCGAATTTCGACATATTTTAGTCTCCCTTCAACCATAAGCGTTTTTGCTCTCTCCGAGTCAACAGGAGTAAATTACCATACTTTTTGTTGAATATCAGTATTTTTTTTCTTTTTTCAACCATAGGCGTGGTTGCCTTCTTCGAGAACCTCCTGATAATTTAATCAAAATTGTGCTATTTCCGTGGGAAATCCGGAGACCGTTCAGGAAAACACCAGAGCCACAGAAACAGAGTT
>DATLAF010000025.1:0-13169 GCA_035527635.1 Thermoplasmatota archaeon
GTATCCTGAAGACGATCCTGGGCCACCCTGGTTATCATTATCACCCCAGGGAGGGTGTTGAATGAGGAATACACAGATCTGGCTGATGGAAGGCATCGCAGGGGTCGCCCTTGCGGGAGTACTCGGGTTCATGATGGGAGGAAACGAGATGGTCATCATGGCAGGGGTCATGGGCGCGATTGTCGCGTTACTGCCGTTCTTTCAGATGATGGTGACAGCGAAAGCGAAGAACATCACTCCTTTTTTCTTCAACCTGAAAGAAGAGAACGGGTTGAAGAAAGAGAAATTCCTGTTGTTCCCAGGGCGGTTCGGGAAACTCGGCGTAACCGTCGCGCAGATACTCTCGGAGAAGGTCCTGTATGTGAAAGGAGCAGGTCTTATTGATGATAAAGGCACGGAGTACGGGTTCGGGAACGCACCGTTGTCGTTCTGGGAGCCAGGCGTGGGATATACGACGAACACGAAAAGCGCACGGTTTCATAACATCCTACGGAAAGACAAGGACATCAAGGATTACGATGAGATGATACGAGCGTATCTCAAGGAGGAGGATTACAAGACGTTCACAGGTTTGTTCAGGAAGAACCCTGAGCCGTCTGCCGCTGAGATAGACATGGAGATCCAATGGCTGAAGGATCGTAAGAACCCGGAGAGCACTCTTTCGGTTACGATGAATGGTGAGACGTACAGCATCCAGGATGACCTGCCGTTCATGAAATATAATTATCATCCGCAGACGATGAAGAACTTCGTGGAGAACGAGAAGATCAACGTCCGTCGTGAAGAGATGGGGTATAAGAACCCGGAGAAAGCGATAGGCCTGGCGAAAGCAATCGCTATCGTGGTTATCGCGGTGGTCATATTGCTTGCGGTGTTATCATCTCTTGACCTGAGTAAATTCGGGAACCTGCTCGGAGGATAAATAAACATGGAGAAAGAACAATCAAGGTTCGAGGTGGACAAAGAGAAATACCGTTACCTGGACCCACTCTGGAAAGTACTGGAATCAGTCCCCAGTGACATTAAGATAACGATGGAAAAAGCAGGGGAACAAAGCGGGCTAGACCCAGGGATATCGGTCCCGTTGATACAGGATTTCTGCACTGAATACCAGAAGAACATCATGAAACATTTCACGCGCCTCATCCTGCATGGTCACGAGATGACAGACACCTGGGCATTTGACAAGATAATGCTTCTCACAAACAGGATAGACACGGGGACCAACATGGAGGATGATATCGACCCGAAGCTAATGAGGCTCGGGGAGCGTCAGATGAAGAAATGGAATGATAAATGGCGGGAGAAACGAGGAGTATGAAAGCATGATCACTCAAGATAACATTGATAAGATAATAATGATTGCATTCATGCCTTTTTTCCTTCCTATTATTGCAATTCTAATTGCACCTTGTTCAATAGTAACCGGTAGTATGGATGTTATAAGGTTTTTATGAAATGGACATGAAGATGATAGCGGGAGAAACGAGGAGTATGAACATGGAGAGTTTAAAGGAAGAGACAAAGAAAGCAATAAAAAACTTAAATGAACCGATTAAAGAATATCAAGAATATATAAAAAAAATGCAAACGAAGTTTAAGACATGTCCGATGACTCAAGATAAATGCTATAAACACGAGTGCGGCATCTGGGATGACATAAAAGGAATATGCGGGTTGATAAAATGAAAACAAGATACCTCCTGTATTTCCTTCTCTACGGAATATTCCAGGGCTGTTATTACTGTTCGGTGATAGAGGCGATAGTATGAAATGGATAAAAAACAATATAAAAAAGCTAACAAAAAACATGAATATGAGATGGATGAACGAAAAAAACATAGATGAACTCAAAAGACAACGAAAAATACTGCACACCCTCGCCCTGATGCAGATGATACTGCTCTTTGGGTTTCTCACCATTTTCCTTGTAACATGGTGCTTCACCGTAGACGTACTATTCCCGTTCATGACCGCGATACTAACCATACTGTTCACCGTACTCTACGGGGTGTACATCATAAAACGTGATCTCTGCACGGTCATGATCTTCCTGAAAGAAGCAACATTGACAGAGGTAGAGCCATGAAAGAAAAATTAAAAAAGCTGAGTAATGAAATGGATGACTGGGCAAAAGAACAAGCGAAGATAGCGAAAAAATGGTATTAACATGAAAGAAATTGATCCTATCATGAAACAGACGTTCCTCCGGGACTACAACGACTACCTCACCATCATCAAAGCGATAGAGACTGGGCAGCTGGATGCAGAACTCGCTATAGAGCAACTGCAAAGCCTCATCCAGGACGTCATCGATGACATCTTCATCATGGACCTGACAGCGCATGATTTCTTCACAAAAGAAAAAACATTGCTCGGCCAGGAGAACAAAGAAAAAAAAGAGAGACGAAAACAGACGTTGCCTGACCCAGTGGATGCCGTGGACAGACGGAACCAGCAACGACTCTTACTTCAATACGATATCGAGAAACATAAGAAGCTGCTGGCGATCATAAAGAAACTAGCATACGAACAAGGATGGTTCCGATAAGGATTTTTCAGTTTCTCTATGGAATGTGAATTTTATAGGAGAAAAAAATAGTATGTTCTCGGAGGAAAACCACCATAGGAGAGTATATAAAGGAACACCGTATATCTTTCACATATGCTAATTGGAAATGAATTATTAAAAGAAAATGGGTTGGTCAGAAAAATTAGACGAAAATATCAACACATTGCTTTAGATAAACTACTTTTAGAAGAAATATTTAATCACATTCAAGGTAGTTATAAATATAGGACAGTAACTGATTTTATCAGACAGGCCACCATTGAAAGATTAGAAATTGAAAAAGGATGGGAAAAATGAAGAGAAAATTTTGCACAAAACCAAATCCACGATATCAAGCTATTTCGATACCAATAGAATTTGTTAGTGTAGTAAAAGATCACGTTCTTCGTCATCCTGAATATCATTCAATTGCTGAATTTGTAAAGGAATCAGTAAGAAATCAAATACGAATAGATAATGGATATCTATGCAGAAAAGAACGTTAATCCCCAGTAACGAGCAATACCAACAAACTATTAAGGAACTTACAGACAAGAACCTGTTCAGAACTTTGATTGCTGTTCGGATGGGTTGTGAGATGGGTATGACACGGCTTGAAATCGTTAATGCCCGTCTTTCTGACCTTGATCGATACCATAATCGTGGTTTGTGGGTCGAAATAGCCAAGAAAGTCCATCGTGGGAACAGAACCATAGACGGCAAGAAAACGGCTCAATTCCAGGCACGTAGCCGCGAAATCCCGATGAACACCAGCCTCTACGGACTAATCAAAGGATTTGCTGCCAGAAGCCCTGTATACATCCTTTATCGTGAAAAGGGCGATATCATGAAACCACTAGCGACAAGAAACCTGAACTCTTTATATACTCTCGCCGGAATCCCCTGGTCAACACACAAAAGCCGACACTATTTTGCGAACCGCGTCAAGGACCATATGCGTGAAAAACAACAAGTAGACGAAGGATTACTCGCTGATTACCTTGGCCATAAGAAAACACAGACACAACAATACGGAAGTCTCAGCTGGGATTACAAACTAAAAATAATCGATGAAGTATTCAAATAACGAGTTCCATATGATAGAAAAAAAACAGCAGAAAAGAGCAACCTACGAAGACACCTTGAACCAACAGGAAGAACTACGGAAGAAACTAGACATACTCATACAAGAAAACCGATGCGTAAAAGATGATAAAGAACGAGAGAAACTATTCCACCTGTTCGGAGACTGCTTCCTGGGAGAAGATGGAGAAAAAAAAATACATTACTTCATGAGATACCCGCCAGGAATCATCATAGAAGTAGATGATTTCGGTGAGATGATACGATTACTCTGTTATGAATGCGAAACCATGATACCTATCTCTTTTTTCGGATACCATAGCAACCAGAGCGTCCCGATACGGGATGTCTGGCGGGCGATACGGAACATCGCGTTCGGCTTGTTCCCGGTGGCACAGAACAAGGCAGTGAGTATAAGCAAGGAACAGACGCATATCGGGCCATCGGACGCAGGACGGGTCTAAGTTGTTATGGTGAACCCGGCGGATGAAGGAATACGGATATACAAGCTGTTATACAATCATTATAACAGTGATTTCGGGGGATCCGTCGTGGGAATCAGTGGGGCGCAGGGGAGTGTGAAGACCACGGTCTGTCTTGATATCGTGGAAAAAAAAATAGAGCATCACCCGGAGGAGTATTTATTCTGGAGGGAGACGTTGAAAAGCCCTATGCAGTGTGAACGTCTCCTGAAAAACGATTTCTATGTTTATATCGAAGAGGGGTATGATGTTAAATTCAGACGGGTGCAGTCACAGGAGCCTGTTGATCTTGATTGTACATATTTTAGTACTATACATGAGCTATATAAGCTGGTGCAGCCGGGTCGGTTGAATGTTGTTTTCTTCAAAGACGTTAAATCATGGACGGGTCTCATTGAACTGGGGAATATGGATCCTGCTTACTGGAAGAGTGTGTTCATTGATGAGATGGAGGGGTTGTTCTACGCTGGCTCGAATAATCAAACGGAGGACAAATGGTGGGATTGGATGCATGAGGCAGGGGAAATCATCAAAGAATGCAGGAAAGGACACACCAGCGTCTTCGGGAATTATCATGATGACAACCTGATCGATCATCGGATACGGGGGAAGTTCATGTTCTTTTTGTATGGTTATGGTGCTGTCGTGAATGCGATGCGCAGCCGGATCAATCAGCCGTTCGTGGATGGATGCCGGATGGGTGAGTTCTGTATATCTCATGGTCGTGGGCGGTTCGGGAAGATACAGATAGAGAACTGGTATCCTTCTATTGAGAACCCGATCATACCGTATATCTAGTCTCCCTTTTTTTGTTGATAACATGTGTTTGATTGATTCATTTGATTTGATTAATTTTGATGGTTATAAGAAAGAATTATTTGTATAGGGGGTGGGGGGGTAGCACGATTGCGTCTGTTCGTATCACGATGTATATACGATTATGCTGGTTCATGTATTGTCATACTTCGTTACTTTTATATACTACTTAGTTATATTAATGCGTGGAGGAAGATAACGCAATGGAAGGAAAGAAACGTTTCAGTCGAACCAATAAGATAGGGGCTGGTATGATACTAGGCATCAGTTTCTTGCATATCCTTAGTCAGATCATTCATGTTCAGTTGCTCCCTGGTATCCTGGGGAGCATACTTGTTTATGTGGTTGTCCTGGTTGCTGGTTTGTTTTTAGTGCTGCGGAAAGAAAAGAAGAAATCAGCAGAGTAATACTTTCAGTGACCTCCTCGGATAACGTTTTTATATGTGATATCGGTTACAGGTTTGGAAACAATGTTATACAGGGGAGTTAAGGATAAGAAATGTCAGAACGACAGAGTTTTAGAAATATTCAGGTACCAAGGCAGATGTACGACTGGTTGAAAGAAAAAGGCGAGCCAGAGGAACACTTCATATCCATCATACGGTCACGTGTTGAATCAGACAAAAAACTGGTACAAGGCTGAGTATAAAGAAGTATTATTCTTTCTTTTTTTGTAGCCTTTGAAGATCCTCCCGCATGCGTACACGGGCTGCGTCCTTCATGTACTCCGCCGGTGAAACATATCCTAGCTCTAGCGTATCAATAAGAGTTTGGATAGTATCAAAAAGCTCTTCAGGCAACCGTAGGGTCTTATACTTCTTTTTTTTCCTTTCTTTATTTTGCACGAGATCAATGCCTTCCTTCTACTCTACCAGCATAATCAACTGGTTTTAATATGTTTCGTTATTTCCCCTATACGGGTAACAGTTTATTAATGTATTCCAAAAAATATAAATGTTGAGAACTGTTAACACGGTTTTTCTTGTTTTTTCCGAAACAGTTATAAATGTGCAATTAGTTACACATTTTTGGTATCGAAAGATGCCAAGGTTGGAACAGGAAAAATGGAAAGGAAAGACTTGTTTAAAGGTATACCCCCTCAACAAAAACGTACTGAAACAAGCGTGAACCGCTGCCAATACTGCGGCAGATCAATACCCGGCACAGAACTCCTTTGCCATGCCTGTCTATCACAACATAAACAGGGGGTCGGACCTGAATGATCCCTTTATACACGATTTTTGTTTTCTTCTTCACCGGCGGCCTAGCAATCGGATGGATCATCACACATTGCATCATAGGCTACCGATATGAGAAACTTATATTGAACGAATATGATAAGAAAGGAGGCTGAGGACTTTGACACGTTTTTTCCCCCCCATACTCTCTGAGTGTCCTTCGGTCTCCTTGATCCCCCTTTCACAGTCACCATTGTGCATTCCTAACAGCATGGTTTTGCCTAGTGCTTTTTTCTGGAGTCTGGTGACATGAGCAGGCTGGCGTACCCCGTTTTTTCAAGCTTTCCTTCCAAAACACGATCTGGTATGCCGGTCCTGCCATCATTAAACAATATGGGAGAGCCAGGGTTAAAGCACAGGGAAAATCCCATCTCCATATTTTATAGGCATCCCATTCTCATTGTTGCCTCCCCCCTGGCATCCCTAAACCTACTTCAAGGAACACCATTGCTTAGAATGTGGAGATGCTGAATGATGGATAACTTGAAAGAGAAAAATATGGAGAAACGAATGCAACTACTAGCAAGAGACGGTAATCAATCCTTCTGGTGGGGGTTAAAATCCCCATTTCTCCATTCAAAAGAGGAATAACAAATGTCTGAATATTCAATGCAAGAGATAGGAAAAATATTAGTAAAAAATGGTTTTGAATGTGTTGGATGGAAAGGAGGACATTGCCGTTTCAAACGTGGAGAAAAAACCGTACACGTTTCTTGGCATAAATTAGATGACAGATGGATTAATAAATTATTGAAACAAAATGGAATCGAGGTGAATAAATGAGTGAGAAATTAAAATGGTTTATTATGGGTGCAATTAGCGCATATAGTATCTCAGGATTTTTAATAATCTTAAAATCAGTATGTTGAGAGATAACGATGTTGAAAGGATATAGTTGGAAAGAAAAGTTTGCTGTTACGTTTAGTGCTTTCTTGGTTATTCTGGGAATAGTTGTTTTGGCTATTATCCATGTCGTTGAGGTATAAAATGCGGGTCACTTGTTCAAATTGCGGCAAGAAAAAGACACAATCACCCAGCAACCTCCGGAAACACGGACGCACACCGGAAACATACGTCTGCATCACGTGTGCCAACAAAATGAGAGGGAATCGTAATCACGGGCCACATGAGACGTTGAACAAGTTGAAAGAATACAGCAAGACCTATAAACAACGCCATAGCGGATGTTTCGCAGGACGGGACTAAACGGATGAACACGAACATATTGTCAAGGAGGTTTTTTCTTGATCGCAGATAACAACCTTTTTAATTTAACATTTAATATACCTACCTTAACAATTGGAGGTGCAAGACAAAATTATAAAGAAAAAAGAATTGTTATAGGTGGGAATATGGAATACCTTCTACAAAGATACAAGGATTATCTTTGTGGAGAACACAGTAACCATAACACGATAACAAACAAATTCGACACCATACGGACACTACTACGACACACGCAAGGAACCATCAGCCAGGATACCATACAGCAGTTCAAAATATGGATGAACCAGCACTACAGCCATAACAGCCGGAACAACAAGATCAACGCGATAAACCAGTTCCTCAGATGGGACGGACACCCTGAGCTGCAAATGAAACACATCGGGTTCATCGAGACAAACCAATACGCGCTCACAGAAAAACAAATCGATATGATACTCACCGCTACACAGAAAAACCCGCTGGAGAACCTAATCGTCATCTGCTTGTTCGATGGCGCACTCAGACCCAGCGAGATCATCGACATACGGATAGACAGACGAGACGGGAACCGACTGTACCTTGATGACACCAAGACAGGGGACAAACGCATCATACTCAGCCCGGTGCTTATACACGCATGGGACACGTACCTGAAGATACGGCCACAGCCGAAACCAGGACACGAACAGTACCTCATCCTGAAAGACCGGTATAAAGAGAAAGGGATGAAGTATGTTGACACACATCCTATCAACGACATGCTACGGAACATCACACGACTCGCAGGAATCCAAGACGTTACCCCGTATACCATCAGAAGGACCAGCGCCACGTTACGACTAAATAAATACAGCAAATATTACATGGGGGATCCAAAACTCGTTCAGACATTATTCAGACACGCGGATTTCAGCACAACCATGCGATACGACCGGACCAGCGACCTGGATATCGAACGATACTTTGATGAACAATCTACAATAAACACCAGGGAATCTACAATAAATAAGGCAGCATCTACAATAAACACAAAAGAATCTACACAAAATCTTATGTATGGTTCTCCACAAGAGCTAAATATCTATAATGAGGGGGATGACAACAGCAGCGTGTCATTCTCCTACTCTTTTTCTTTTATTGAATTTTTGAATGACGGGAGAGGTGGAACGACAATCGACAACCAGTTACGGGACTGGTTAGTTTCCGGGCTGAGTCCAGGTAGGACGTTGAAGCCCCACGCTCAAGAAGTACGAAAGTCGCTTAGGACATACAATATCCACACCCCCGATCTCATTCAAACTCAGGCTTTTTTTGTATACGATGAAATAATTGATGATAAGGTTGTGATTGGGTCGGGTATTTCCGAACAACATCGACTGG
Source organism: Thermoplasmatota archaeon (assembly GCA_035527635.1). GTDB lineage: Archaea > Thermoplasmatota > E2 > DHVEG-1 > DHVEG-1 > SM1-50. The sequence continues at coordinate 8,757 of DATLAF010000025.1, forward strand.
GTTGGTCAAAACCAAGAATATTCAACGAGGTCCTTCCATGACACCGATCCAATCACCATTACGGTATATTCAGGCTTTTTTTAATAGTATCGTTAGCGGGATGGCGAGGAGCACGCAGCGTTTTATTGCACATTTTCTTGCATATTTTTTTCCTCCTTATAATCTACCTCATTGTAGGTCTGCGTGCATCTCCCCAGCCGATTTATCACTGGAAAACAACGACACACCGAAAGGTATTTATACCCTTCATTTCGAGTGGAACTTGGCGGTCTATGATCATAGATACGTTAATACGTATATGTACATAGAACAACAACAACAACAACAACAAAACAGTATAGTACAGATAATATTGTATAGACTATGTATAGACTATACAAAACATCTAGGGAGGTTCTTTTTTGGCGCAGAAAACTAGCCAGGTTAACCTCCGTGTATCTGTTGATGATGTGAGTCTTATTAAATCAATGAATGGTAGTTTTGCTGAAATTTGGCGGATCGGCTTTGAAAAATGGGCTTCTGATTACCCTGATTTTCTCTCGAAGAAGGCTCAGGAGTACAAAGACATGTATATACAATGTATAGCAAAAGTGGGTAAAAGCTATACAAAGTATATACAGAATAATAGTTTTCTGGATGATTTATACAAAATCTATGTCTCCGCAGGCCGTAACATCAACAAACCCACCCACGAAGACCGAAGCTGGGTGAAAGCCCGGCTGGGTAAAGCAGACAACGGGAGTCGTATCCCTATCACACGTTTTTTCGAGTACTGCCAGAAGAAATACCAGGATGACAAACAGCGGAAGCTGACAGTGGAGGATGACGAGTCATGAGCCGTCCTAAAAAGAAATGCTATCTGTGTGGCGCTCCGTGCACGAATAAGACGTGTGCCGCGTGTCTTCATAAGGGTAAGTGGTCTGGTCTGAGTATCCGGCGTAATCATAAGATTCAGTATGAGAAACGGAAGCGGGCCTCTGGCCAGTTTTATGTGAAGGAGGCCAAAGAATGAATACTTTCAGTCACCCCCTCCTTTGGTTTATATACTTGAAACACCTTCTTTACTCCTGTTGGTTTATATATATTAAATGGGTTGGTCAAAAATGAATAAAAATGTTGAATTGGGAAAAAATTATTTTTATTTATATACCATTTTGGGAAAATATCAATGGTCTTTCTTTTTTTCCCAAAGGAGTATTTAAATGAATTGTAATATTTCCCAAAGACAAGATACATATAGTATTCACAAAGTTTCTGGTAAATATTATTTTCTAAGAAAAAATGGAGATGATATAGAATCTTTTGGTCGTCATAAGCCAGTTCGTTATGTTCCTGAATTGTTACCGGGAGATATTTTAGATGAATTACATAAGATACCAGATAATTCTATAGATTTAGCCTTTGCAGATCCTCCTTATGGTATTGGAATTGATTATGGTTTTAAAACCAGTTTTAAGGATTTCACAAAAGATTTTTCTGGATATATAAATTGGTGTAAGGAATGGTTGAATTTAACCTTTCAAAAGTTAAAGAAAAACGGCAGTCTTTATTTTATGAATTATCCAAAACAATGTACATATGTCCAAGTGAAGATCCTTGATAATCTAATGGATTATCAGAAAACCATCCGTTGGTGTTATGAAAGCAATGTGGGAATGAGTCCATATAATTTTACTACCGCTAGTAGAGATATTTTATTTTATACTAAAGGGAAAAATCATACTTTTAATGGAGATAAAATCTTTATTCCATATAGAAATCCAGATGATAAAAGAATAAAAGAACAAATGAAAAATGGTAAACAAGGAAAAACACCGTATGATTATTGGTTTTTTAATCTAACAAAAAATGTATCTAAAGAAAAGATAACAAATATTGTTAATCAACAGGAGAACACACCACCAAATCAATTACCAGAAGAACTTATTAAAAGAATAATTGCTGTCAGTAGTAATCGTGGGGATGTTGTTCTTTCTTTGTTTGCTGGATCTGGAACTGATTTAGTTGTCTGTAGTGATTTATCTCTTTGTCGTAAAGCAATTGGGATAGAAATTAATCCTTATTATTGTAAATTTATTCAACAGCGAATCAATAAAAAATTTAATGAATCTATAAAAAATCTTGAAATAAATAATTCGTGGGTTGGTCAATTATGCAAAGCGAAAAAACAGGAAAAAACTTTGAAAATCAAGTAGAGTGTATAATACAAAATTGTGGATATGATTTTGTTCAGAACGAGATAATGGTGAAAATGTTTATTAATGGTACACTTCAACCATATCCAAAAAAAATATATACCCGAAATTATCCAATGGGATATTGTCTATTTCCTAATATTAAAAAACGTGAAGAATTTCTAATTTATGATCCTATATTATATCCTCATGGATGTGTTATTACTGCAAAATGGCAACAATCATCTGGTACTGGATATGAAAAAGAAAGATATCTACTTGAAAACATACTTCATTATTATAACTTTCCAACAATTGTAGTTTTCGATGGTGCTTTTGAAAAAACTACATTATGGAAAAAAGTTCAGGGCGTGATAGATGCTTATTTTGATCTGAAAAAATATGTTGATGGTAAGAAATTATTGGGTGTTTATCGATACAACGAATTTACTATTTTTGCTAATGGGGGGGGATTATAATTAATAATCATAGAATAAAAGTTCATTTTATGTCCCTTCGGTTAGATTGGCAAACTCCGAAAGAACTATATAAAAAACTTGATAAGAAATATCATTTTGATTTTGATCCATGCCCTCATAATCCAACCTTCGATGGATTGAATATTATCTGGGGAACGTCTAATTTTGTAAACCCCCCATATGGCCATGAGATTTCAAACTGGCTTAAAAAGGGGTATGAGGAATCCCTCAATGGGAAAACCGTTGTTTTTCTCATTCCATCTAGGACCGATACAAAGTGGTGGCATGATTATGTCATGAAGGCTAAATATATTCATTTTATAAAAGGTAGATTAAAATTTGATGATGGGAAAAATCCCGCTCCGTTTCCTTCTTGTGTTGTTATATTTAACCATAAAAAAATTCATAATCAAAAATTGTTATGTGAGGATATTTCATGATTCGTCAGACTTCTTTGTTGGCGTATGATGAACTGCAACTGATTCTTCCTCAGCGTCATCAGGAATATATCGAGGCATTACGAAAACTGGGTCATCCCGCGACAGACCTTGAGGTATCTCGGTTCGCTGGTCATAGTGACCCTAATTATTTCCGTCCCCGCAGGAATGAGCTGGTAAAACTTGGGTTGATCACGGAGACAGGGAGACGGCGGTGTAGCGTGAGTAAGAAGACAGCGTTGATCTGGTGGTTCGCATGAATGATCAAGATTTTGGAGACCTGATTCTTGCTTGCAGGGATTTAGATTATTTTTTCATACTTGAAAAGGATGGTTCAACAGATTTGATTTACAAGGAGGCATCTGGTTGAATCATCATTTGATTAGTTATTGCCCTGGCCTGTATTGTAAGTGTCAGCGGACCTGGACATCTTATGATACAACTGTTTTCGTTTGTGACCATTGCAGGTTGCGGATGCGTTTTGATTATCATGTAAATAAGTTAGTGTTGGTATGAAGTGGAAGTGAAATAATATGGAGCAGAGGAAATTAACCGAAGATGAAATCCCGACCTTCTTTGAGGGCATGGGTTTTGAGGCTGATGAGAACAAACCGGGACTGTATAAGAAAGAAATGGGGAATGTGTCCGTGTATTGGGATTTCAGGAATACGAAGAAAGGCCATTTCTTTGTCCCGAATCCTGATGGTGATGGTTTTTGGTCTGATAAAGATGCACAGCAACTACCAGAGTATGCAGAGGTCCGTAAAATGTTAGGTGGTGAAACAAAAGAAAGGGTGAAAGAACAAAAGAAAGAGCCATCTTATCCTTCGACTCCACAGACAGGTATTCAAGAGGAGGTCAAAACAGGTAATGAAATCGCTCTTTCTGAGTATATGCGTGGGACGGAGAATAAAATAGTTCGTCTTATGGATACGAAACTTCAGCTGGATAGCATCATACGGGCATCAGAGGATAAGACTAAGCCCGGTGAGGGTCTTCTCTGGCATGAACTCGTGTTTGGTAAGAAGATACATAAGGAGCCGTCTGTGGAGCTTGTGGATATGATAACGCAGGACATGGGTCATATCACGACTCGGATCGTTGATTTCAACACGAATATCCTTGAGGATCCTGATACGGGTAAGAAGTATCTCACGTATTATTGTGTGGTCGAGGCCATGGATGGTATCACTGGGACTTCGGGTCTTGGCTCAGCGGAACAGATCATTGATTTCAGGGAGATAACAAGCAATGGACGGACGTTTGCACGGACAAACGCGATAAGGAAGGCGGAACGAAACGCGAAAGAGAGAATGATCCCTG
>DATLAF010000026.1:0-6965 GCA_035527635.1 Thermoplasmatota archaeon
ATTTTTAACAACAGGAGCTTCGATAATATTCTCTCAAGCTAAGGTTTATGTATATGATAATGCGGGGTGGAGTGTAGAGGGAACTATCCTTCAACCAGGTCCGATGCCAATTATTTTTCCTAAGTTTTATCTATCTCAAAATGTGACACTGCCGAACAACTATAAAGGTTTCATATGTAAATCTTTTATTTATGCAAAATTCTATAGTTCGATGTATAGTACTTTGGATGTTTATTAAAGAGAAGGAAAACACATGAACAATTGTATTGGACGAAAAGTTTTAGTTATTTCTGTCATTCTTTTGTTCATCGGTGTCGCAGTCGCACCAAGCATCAACCAAAGTATTGTCAAAGCATCCAATGATGACCTTGTGGAAGTCACCACACAAGCGTGTGGCATCAAGGGATATAGGGATACCACTGTGAAACTCACCAGAGAACAATACCAGAACCTGGAACAGTATCTGGTTGATTTCCGTGCAAGGTTGAATCAGACATCAACCAGGGAGGAAGCAGTCCCCATCTTCAAGGAAGCAGTTGTGGAGTTGGATAAGTATGGGTTGTTGCCGAAGGGGATGAGTGTTGAGAAAGCACAGAAACTTGTATCACAACAAAACCAGAATGATTATCTCACAAAACTTCAGAAAAGATATCTTAAAAATCGCATTCTTCTGAATAGTAATGAGAATTACTTTTCTTTCATTGCAGGAGCAACAACGAATACGTTGATTTTGGGACCAATTCCTTTAACTTGTATTTTAACAGGTTTAATCGGGTTCATTTTGTTGGCTTCGGCATCAACGACTGTTAAGGGAATTATCGGAGCATTGATGTTTTATTCATCTTTATATATTGGTCTATTATTTTATTTTTTACCTGGAATATTATTTAGTGTTATACGAATAGGGGCTACAACACTAAATTTTGACCCAGACGTCCCATCAGAGTATTTACCTTCAGAGGGATGGATTAGTAGTTTTGGGATAACAGGTAAAAAAACGTGGGTTGGTCCTTTTTATGGAAATATGGTGGGGCCAGGGCTTATTGGAGTTGTAGGTTTTACTGGATTGAAAATAGCTTTATTAAACGATTGTTTTTACCTTGGTTCAGCCATAAAAATAGGCCTCAGCCAAAACCAACCTTCAATGGAATAGAAATAGAATGAGTTGAAAAGAAACCATCTGAAATTGTCGATGATGTTATAGCTATCCCGTTTTTCCTCGAGCAAAAGATACATTCAAATTTCAACCGACACCCAACCCTTTTTAGTAATTTTCTCACGTTTCGTTTTTGTTGATACAAATGCCAATTCCCGTCTACATGAAAAAATTCCAACTTTTAGTGAAGGGATGTTGTTAAACGCTGATGTTAATGCACATTGAGGCATGCTGAAGTTGAACCACCAGTCCGCCGGCATTAACAAGATTTCTACTTTCGCCTTTTTAATCAACTTACCAATATTAAAAAGTTTATTGTATCCTGCAATCTTGGATATTTCAAAACAAATTGTAACAGCCGCTGTATGATTTCGGATTTTGACAACTGGACTGAGGGTAGGTGCTGGATCCCAGTATCCGATGTCCCCTTCCCATAAGTAATGTTTATGAACCATCCATTTGAGTTTTCCCGCGTCAATTCCTTTCATGGTAATGTGATATTTACCATTAACATAGGTATCATCATTGTAAATGATGAACAGCTTCTTTTTTTCCGAGTAGTATTTGACTGTATGCCATGGTATCTTTACTGACTCGGGGAACAATATTACGCTGTTTTTGTTTACTTCATTTAATATTTTTCTTACTTTTGTTATGTTATACACTAGGGTTGCCACAAATTCCATTAGAGTTCACCTACCTTAAGGTATATATATTTATATGTATATAATCTAAACCTCTAAATGATAATAAAAAGCAAGGGGTGGCAAACGTTTTTCAGAGTAAGGTAATTCATTAAGCCATACCTCATTACCTTATAAGGGAGAAGCGTTCAGAACGGCTGTTTGACCCCCTCAAAACGCTGATAAAAAGGAGTAAAAATTAGTAGTAATGTTCCAGGGAATACACTTATAACTCCGTGCTACATATTAGCACGTGTGTGACAAGGGTATGACAAAAAGAAACCTGACCTTAACAATTGACGATAAATTACTCGACAAAACAAAAAAGATGGAGATATGTATTAGCTCATTTTTGGAAATTCGCCTTCGAGATTACATGGCTCTTATTCAAGAGTCAAACGGCAATAGTGCCGTTGAGCGGACCTGTCGGGATTTGAACCCGAGTCAGAGGCTCCGGAGGCCTCTGTGATATCCAAGCTACACTACAGGCCCAAGACAACCCGGCTAATCTGAAGAAGAATTAATAGGTTTTGCTTCCCATCATTTTTTCTTGACCAGGGTATCAACGATATCAGCAGCGAAAACACTAGTTACACAATCATGATTTATTTTGAAAAAAACCTTAGAAATACACGAAATCAACGAATTATGGTTTGGGTTTTTCTTCATCCTGTTTCTTTGCTTTAAACTCAGTGTACCCGCATTTTCCACAACTCAATCGATCCTTATGATCTGCAAGGAACACACCATCGCCGCATTTTGGGCAGTTTTTCCGTTGCCGAACAATCTTATCTCCTTCAACCTTAAACACTTCTCTTTTCATCATGTTTTATTCCTTCTTGGCTTCAGCAGGTTTCTCTGGTGACGCCGCTTTCGGTTCTGGTTTCTGCGGTTTTTCCTTTGGTGCCTCTTTCTTTGCCTCTCCTTCCTTTGGCGCTCCCTTCTTTGGTTTCTTCTTAGTGCCTAGACCATTCCGCTTCAAAATAGGGTCTGCTTCACCTGCTTTCGCATCTTCAACAGACTTATACACTTTAGCATAACCGATGGTTTTACGTGAACCAAACGAAGATTTCATGTGATCAACCATGATTGTTTCTTTCTTCGCATTTAATTTTTCAGCAAGCTCACTTCGTACCAACTCCCGTTTCGGAGTCCCTTCACCCTCGTGAAGAATCACAAAATATACTTCTGTTCTTCCGAGGAGAAGGTTATCGGTTTTTGATTGAATCTCAATTTCCATAGGACATCACATTCTATCTAATACTTCTTTTACTTTCTGTTTATGGGCAGTGGTTGCCTTTACGACCACGACCCCCTTATTCGGCAATCCATATATTACTGTTACGCCTCCAGGAGCAAGGTAGATTGCAGCTAGTGACGCAAGGTCTTCTTCACCGTCTACCTCTATACAAACAGGACCTTTCTGCATGTTTTGGAACACAGTTTGAATTGCATTCCATAATTCATCGGTAATAGTCCCCGCAGGATTCTTTATCTTGAGATGTACTCTCCCGAACCCCTGAATGCATGCTTTCATCTCCGAGGGGTATGGTTTGCGTTCCAGTATAAAATCAACGATACAAAGAACAGGGATAATCCCGTGCTTCAGCACCGTATATGTCACTTTATCCCCAACAGTGACAATAAATTTCTCTTTTTTTAGGAGTTTGATAAGTTCCGGTTCATCTACCAGTTTTCCGATATGCCCTTTTAGTGTGTCCTTTAAATCATCAGGTAACACATACATTCTTAACTGACCTTCAAGGCATACTTTCCAGGTTTTGTGATATTCATTTTCTTTGCTACCTGGGAATGCTCAGGGTCGCGAACAATCACATATCCGCGCCATCGATGCACGGTCTGATCAGAACAATTTGGGCAGCGATCTTTCTCTGTTAAAAAATGACAGGTTTTACACGCGTTTAAACTTTTCATTTTTTCTCCCTTCGCTCCCCCCGCTTTTCCTTTCGGTCTTCTCGCTTTTTTTCGCCACGCTTCTCGTCTTTTGGTTCGGTCAGCCATTCATGAGTACCTAATGCAGGTTGTCGCATGGTAAGACCAATTTTGCTTTCCCGCGCGGATAACTCGTTTAAACTTACTGCAACAATACGTGCACGAAGCGGGTCACCGACTTTCAGGATACGTTTTGTTTCTTTCCCCTGAATCCGCCCGCTTTCAGCGTCAACATCCACATAATCATTCATTATTTGACTCATGTGTAACAGAGCATCAAGAGGACCAATATGACAAAACGCACCGAACTGGACAATTTCGCAAACAAGACCGTCGACAAGCTCTTGTAACAGCGGGTTAAAAGTGAGGGCTTCGAATTCAACTTTCTGGTACATACCGCCATCACCATGAATCACAATACCATCACCTAACGGGGTAATGTTGTCGACAACGACAATTAACCCATGGTTCCGCCGGATGGTGCCTTCAAATGTCTTTTGAACGATATCTTTTATCGCTCCGTTAAGATCCTCACCAAATCGCTCCGGAGGTACTCGAACCGTATCATTTATTTTTGCTAAGGTGTACATTCTCTCACGTTTTCATCCATTATTAAAGTTCGAACTGGAATGGACTTATCCCTTAAATTCTTTTTGAATGCCTGAATGATTACGAAAAACAGGGTGAAATCTCTTCAAAAAACCAGAGAAAAACGAAGTGGTTCCTTGTTAAGGAGAAGATTTATAAAATACTCGCCATTCCCCTTCTTGTAACACTACGTTACAGAACTACTCCAGAGAAAGAAGAATTATAAGGAGAAAGAATCATGGTAGAATTCAAAGTCGTTGTAAACGATATACAAACCGGGAAATCATACAACATCCCTGTAAGCGGACATCATGCCAACTCATTAATTGGCAAAAAAATCAACGATGAAGTAGATGGTATCTTCGTCTCACTACCAGGATATAAACTTCAGATTACCGGTGGAACCGATAAAGACGGGTTTCCTATGAGACATGACGTCCCTGGCTCTGCTCGAAGACGGTTACTCTTAAGCAAAGGTCTTGGTTTCAAACCAAAAGAGCGGGGAAAACGGAAAAAAAAGTCGGTTCGTGGAAACACGATAAATCAAGAGATCGTTCAGGTCAATATGAAAGTCATGAAACCTGGTGCGAAACCAATTGAAGAAATTATAAAAAACGAAGGAAAAACAGACAAAAAGGAAGGATCGCCACCTAAGGAGAAAAAAGAGGAACAATAATGAGTTTTCCGAAACCTCCTGAAGTAAACATCGGAATGATCGGGCATGTCGACCATGGGAAAACAACGCTCACCCAGCGGTTGACCGGAAAATGGACTGATGAGCATTCCGAGGAGTTGAAACGCGGTATTTCGATTCGTCTTGGGTATGCGGACGCAGCGTTTTATAAATGTTCAAGCTGTGATGATCCTGTGTGTTATTCGACACAGAAAATCTGTCCGAATTGTAAAGGGAAAACAGAATTACTCAGGGTCGTATCATTTGTTGATGCACCTGGTCATGAGACCCTTATGGCAACCATGCTTTCTGGTGCTGCGATCATGGACGGTGCAGTGCTTGTCATCGCAGCAAATGAGGTATGCCCCCAACCGCAGACGCGAGAACATCTAATGGCCTTAGAAATCATTGGTGCGAAACGGATTATTATTGTTCAGAATAAAATTGACCTTGTTTCTGAAGAAGACGCAGTCACTAATTATGAACAGATCGTAAAGTTCGTAAAAGGCACCTGTGCTGAAGGCGCACCGATAATCCCTGTGAGCGCCCATCATGATATCAATATTGATATGCTGATTAAAACAATGGAAGAGTCCATTCCGACACCAAAGAGAGATATGGAAAAACCACCGCTTATGCATATAGCTCGGAGTTTTGATGTAAATAAACCTGGTACGAAACTCAGTGAATTAAAAGGAGGAGTCGTAGGAGGCTCACTTTTACAGGGCACACTTAAGACCGGGGAGAAAATCGAGATCGCGCCAGGAAGAAAGCGGGAGGTCGAAGGTAAACCGACTCTCGAACCAATCTTTACCACTGCACATTCATTGATTACGGGTGGTACTATTACTAATATCGCGTTACCTGGTGGGTTGATTGCCATCGGAACTGAACTAGACCCCACGATGGTAAAATCAGATTCTCTGGCAGGAAAATTAGTTGGAAGACCAGGGCAGCTTCCACCAGTGCTTGATAGTTTTGATTTATCGATGTGTTTGCTGAAACGAGCTGTTGGGACTGTTGATGAAAAGAATGTGGAACCTTTGAAGACCAACGAGCCGTTGATGCTTACGGTTGGGACTGCGACAACCGTTGGTATCATCAGCGAACTTCGACCAGATTGGATTAGGGTAAAACTGAAATTACCGGTCTGTGCGGATCAAGGACAACGGATCGCAGTCAGCAGACGTATTGAAGGAAAATGGCATCTGATAGGGTACGGGGAGATAAAATCCATAAAACAGTGATCTTGGATAGTAGTGCTATCCTTATGTTTTTTGAATTTTCTATGAATTGGGAAAATGAACTTGCCGGTTTGGTAGGTGCCCATCATCTTGTAGTTCCCACGGCAGTGATACAAGAACTTCAGGTTCTTGCGACGCGCAGAAAAGGACAGAAGAAGGCTGCCGCTGCATTGAAACTCATCGCGAAATACGAAACGATTGAGGGAGATGCGATATCCGCTGATGAGGCACTTCTTAATATAGCGGAAAAAACCCATGGTGTCGTAGTTACGAATGATGCGGAGTTACGCAAACGGTTAAAAAATCGTGGTTTTTCCGTTATCTTTTTAAGGGGAAAGAAAAAATTAGTCTTGGATGAATAACGAGAGTTTTACCAAGAAAGTTTTTATAAACAGTCCCTATTCTGCATGCTGTCGCGTCGGGGTGGCTCAGCCTGGTCAGAGCGCCTGACTCATAAGCTCAGCTCAAAGGTTCGGTAGAAGCGTAGTTAGCTAAGATATCAGGAGGCCGCGGGTTCAACTCCCGCTCCCGACATTTTATTTATTAGCATGGTTGTTTAACGGGGGAAAAATAGGTTTTTATCAAAGTCTGGGAGGATTTTGATAACCATCTCAGACTCACTAATGAATTTTTATCTTTCGTTTGGATAAAAACGTTTGGTAAGTTTT
>DATLAF010000027.1:0-13641 GCA_035527635.1 Thermoplasmatota archaeon
CGTATGAGGAGGCGAAAAATCTGAAACAAAAAAATGTGTATAAGTTAGACGAAGATGATGGGAAAGCCATTCAATTATTCGTTCATCTAGGGATGCCGAAAAATCTTGCGAAAACATTATTATACGTTTCACAATTTGATGAATATAAGTGTGCTGATGTTGAACAGGCGACAGATATGCGTCAACCTGAAGTGAGCATAGCGATGCAGGAACTACGCAGAAGAGGATGGGTAAAAAAGCGGGAACTTAAAAAGGAGGGAAAAGGCAGACCAGTTCATATCTACAAAACCACCACGGATTTATCTGAAATACTGAATGTCTTTGAGCAGGAAAAATTAAAAGAAATTGAAAATGTTAAAAATGATATATCAGCACTTAAAAATATTATCCAAAATAGATAAAATTTAACCCATATCCTTCTTGTCTCACAGCCAACAAAACAACCTTGTTTTTCAACATCTTTATATACTCACCATTTACATCATTGTGTTATGGAAATGATTCCACTTCCTGAAGTAGAAGAAACATTAAACACTTGGACGAAGAAAAAACAAAAGAAAAAGAAAGAAGAAGACGAAAAAAAAGAAACAGAAGTTAAAAAGCAGAGTTGATACTTTTTCATCAACTCTTTATCCTAACAGTTCTGAATAATTGGTTTTTTAAAGAAAGAAATGTTTTTAAAATGGCGAAGAAAATAAATGATGAACAACTAATGGAACACATGTTGGACGTATTACATGAGTTTTATCAACAAAATTCGTCAATGTATAGCATTATATGGTGATTGTATTAGTTTTAAGAGTTCCTCAAAAAACGAATATTAATGATTAACATGGTTTTGAGGAGTGAAAACATCATGAGTAGAAAAATAAATTGTGCTCCAGATAATATTTTTAAAAAACCGAATTATCGATGTAAATTAGATTATACTTGGGGATTCATTAATACCTATTCATTGTTTTCAAACGAACATTTAGAACGAATTAAACAATTAAATTCTGTTTTTCAAGATAAAAAACAATTTTTAGATATGTTATCTCGAAGAATAAAGTTTCTTCAAACTTCGATTTGGGAATTGAGGTATTTATTAGATAGATATTTATGGAATCAATTATCTGGTATTTTTGATATTTACATAAGCCGATTTGAACAATGTATTTGTTTGCAAACAGAGATAATTCAACAAACTTTTGAATTTTATACAAAGAATAAAAAAACATACTCTGGTGTAGAAGTAAACAATTTTAGTGACATTGGAAAATTTTTATTGGATAAAAATAATGGTTTACCGACTTATCATCTAATATCAATCAATGATACAGTTCTATTGAGTATTTTATTATTTATACGTAATTCTATTGTTCATGGACATCGGGAGATTGAATACGTTCAAAATGGTCAAAATCCTATAATTAGTGGAAATATATCAATTAAAGATAGATTGGGAGTTTTAAAACAATTGTATCTTAGTGAAAGATACAAACAATTTCTTCCATTGTATAAGAATAAAGGAGGAAAAATGTATCCAGAAAGATTTCTATCAACACCGATGATTGATTCAAAATTTTTTCTGAAAATTAACTTTAAATTAACAAAAGGTTGTGATTTAGATAACGATGGCACCATCGTTTCATTTACAACAGATACATACAGATTTATTAAACAATTGACAGATGGTGAGTTTCATATTCTTCTAAGAGAAATATTCAATGTTTTATTGAATGAAAATTGAATAAAATCGTATCAATGCTTTTCCACAAACTTTGTTCTGAGGATATGTTTTTAAAGAAATTCTTTTAAATCTAATCATGTTTCCAGTACACGTTGAGCTGGGTATCCATTTGACTTTCCCTCCTTTACAAGAAAGCTCTTTTGACCCAGCTCAATCAATCATCTAAGGATATGTTTTTAAAGAAGTAATTGTTTTAAAATTGTAATTTGGAGGAGGCATAAAGAATATGAAAACAAGAAGTAAAACGATATACAAAGGAGAGTTACTAAATCTGTATGATATATCCCCCGAAACTAAAGACTTATTTGATGGTGTAATATTAGAATATATGATCATCCCCGATGGTAAAGGGAGACACCAAATATTCATAGATAGAGCAACGTTCAATAACATAATAAAAGAGCTCCCTAAAGCAATAGCGAATTACAAACGATACAGGGAAAAATATCCGAAAAGGAAGTCATAGAGAATTATGGAATGTGCTATTTATGGAACTGAATACGAAGCATTAGATAGTAGAAATGAGAATTTATGAATTATAGAAAAAATTGTAATCATTATTTGGTTGCAACAAGAATAATAAGGGGAATAGATGGTCAAGAAGTAGAAGTCATTGGTGGTCCTGGTTGTCGTCGTCAAATGATGATAGCTGATATTGGTTGTAAACCTGATTGTGAAGAGTTTGCTACTAATTTTTAAAAAGCATAAGTTAAAACCGTGTCGATGCCTCTGTTTCTAAGGATATGTTTTTAAAGACCTAAATATTTTAATACACTTGTATGTCGGAGGAAAAATGGACACTTCAGAAATAATAGCTTTAGGTCTACTTATTATCGCAATCATTGCTATAGTAGGTCCTTTATTAACAGCTTTTTTTTCAGGAAAAAACGTAAGACATCAAGCATTACTTGATATTCATAAAGAATTTCGATCACCTGAAATGTTGTCTGCATTAGATGGTATTTGGAAATTCTATAGAGATTTTAAAAAAGAACATCATCACCTTAAACCAGACTCCTTAAATTTTAAAAAATCCTTCAAAGAAGAATACCAATCTATACATTTACTCCAACGAGATAGCATAGCCAATGATACTCTGGAAGCAGAAAAGTCATTGAATTATAAAAGAAGATATGTAACTCATTTCTATGTGCATTTAGCCTCTTTGCATAAACATGATATCTTGCCTCCAGAAATGATTTTTGACTGGTGGATTCCATCTGATTTTGACATTATTAAAGATATCCTTATTCCATTGCAAGAAGCTGCATCAGATATATGTGAGCAAGAACATCAAGAGATTACTGGAGAAGAATTAAAATTTTCTTTGGAACCACTTTTAGAAATGATGTATGAATGTAAAGAATATTATGAAAAAAATAAAAAGAATCAAATTTCTAAATATGATTTCTATAAAGGAAAACTTAATTATCAAACTTGAGTTAAAACCGTGTTAATGCTTCTGTTTTGAGGATATATTTTTAAAGAAAGGATAGTTATAAAAACGATTACATTCAAAGGAGGAAAATAAAATAACCGGAATAGAAACACGTCAACAATGGCAAGAAATGAAGAAAAAAATGATAGAAGGACTTGATTGTGTATTATGTGGTAAACCAGCACAAACTCTCCATCATCCTGAACAAGAAGAGTATAATAATTTAGTCGAATACTTCAACGCCGAAAATCAGATACCAGTATGTCATTGGTGCCACTCGTTTCGAATACATCCTGAAAAATTACTTGATCCATTGGAAGCAGAGAGCTTCCAAAGAAAATATTTGATTAAAGAGTTAAAGGAAAAAATTATTAAGGAGAGATATGAAAAAGGCGAGATTCCAAAAGAACTCTATGAAAAATGGATGAAAGATTCTGATGTTAAAAAAGGGACATATACAAAAACGATTCAATTACTTTTAAAGGAAGAAAATAAAATAGATCCTGAATCATTATTTATGAGAGATAATCTCATTGAAGGTCTTGATTGTGTTTTATGTGGTGAGCCAGCGCAGACTCTTCACTATCCGGAAGAGAATTATGACGATATAACCGTTTATAACGAGGCAGAGAATCTGATACCGGTATGCCATGTCTGCCATCTGTGTAAGTTGCATCCTGAAAAGCTTTTTGATCCGTTAAGTCAAGAAAGCATTCAGAAATATATCCTGAAAGGACCGATAGATTACCAGAATGAAAAGGAAATATTATTTCGTGAACGACTTTATAAAAAAATAGAAGAGATACTTGAAGAAACATATAGAAAAGGTGAGATGAAAACAAAAGAATATTTCAAATGGAAGGATTTTTACTTAAAACCTAATAAACGATATTGTCCAAAGTGTGGGATCGAAATTTGGTACTTTGCGAAGTCCTGTGTGAATTGCGGAAATGATTTTAAATCTTAGAAACCGTGTCAATGCTTTCCCTCCATCCTGATTGTGAGGATATGTTTTTAAAGAAATAACCACCCAGTTATAGTGACGTTGAAATGAAATCAGTATCAAATAGTAAAGGGGAAGGGATTTGAACCCCTATTTACCGGTACGACAAGGATTGACAGAGGAGGAATTCCTCCTTATCAGTCTACAATTTTATACATTCGCATTCCGGTAAATGTCGTAGTATAAGCGAGGTGATTATACAAATTTATTTATTAAAAGGATAATCGAGAGGATGCTATAGGTTTGTGTGATAATTATAATCCATTGAGGATTATGTGCTGAGAGGTTTACAATCTGTTCTTTCAGGGTGGTGTTTCCTTGGGAGTTCATGTATTGTTTGGAGAGGGAGTGGAGTTTTTTGATTTTTGTTAGAACGAAGAAAACAGAGACTGGTATGATGAGGAGCAGCAAGCCTAGGAAGGGACGTGATCCGTTGATCCATTCGAGGAGATATGCTGTCGCAAAGAAGACGGCACCTATACCGATGAGTACAATGCTTGCAATGCATGCCTTTACTAACCCGAGATGTACCGTCATCGTTTCGATCTGCATGGTTTTGTCTCCGAAGTAGTCCCGGATCTCAGTTGGGATGATCACACCGTAGATGGTCATGGCTAGTCCAATGAGGGCGAGCAGGAAAAACGTTTGTATGGTTGTTGTGAAAGTGAAATAGGCGAACAGTACTGGGAAGATGCCTAACACAAGGATCAGTGATACTGGTGCGAGCCAAGAGCGTGCTTTGAGTCTGATGGGTGGCGCGGAATAGATCCATCCCAATGAGATGCCAATGATCCACATCAAAAGCAACCAGGGGTTGTTGTTTACATAAATGAAAAGTATGGCCAAGGCTAGTGTGATTACGAACTCAACTGATAAGAGGATTTTTATCCGTTTTTTCCCGAAGGTGTCTACCGCGTCGGTCAGGTTTTTCTTTCGGGGGTCTTTGAGATCTAGTTCGTAGTCGGACAGTGTGTTTATCTGGGCACCGATCGATGAGCTACCATTGACGATGGTAAATGACAACACGATAAGCACTGCTAAGGTGGTGAGACCTATTGCTGGTGTTGCTCCCCAGGCGAGGCCTAAGATAAGGGAGCCTAAGTTAGGCATGAGAAACTCAGCTCGGGAGATCGTACCTATTATTCGTAGAAGATTAGGCATGGAACTGAGATTTTCTGCTGGTTCATCTAACTTTCGTTTGTAATGATAAAACTGTACAATTAGAAGGAAAATTACAGGTGATGTGAATCTTTTTTCTTTTTTATCATTTGATTAACACAAAAACATTGAGTCTTAAAATCGTGTTAATGCTTCTGTTTCGGATAATATATTTTTAAGTGTAGGAGACGGGATTTGAACACCTGGTAATAGTGCTCCACAGATGCACATGTGTTTAATCTTCAATGCTCAATTAGTTCTCATCGCAGGGAGATTAAGACTCGTTTTTGTTGACACATTTGATGTTTTTATATCTCGTGAGTCACTTTAATGGGGCTCTCGGTGATAACCTTCATTTCCTCATCAGATAGAACTATATCGCCCGCTGCTGCATTCGCTTCCACATGTTTAAGTTGGAATGCTTTGGGAATGGTTATTACGCCGTTCATATTAACCAGCCAAGCAATAGCTATCTGGTGGATGGTTGCGTTGTGTTTTTTTGCGATTTTCTCAAGATTATCTTGTAGTTCTCTCTTTAGATTGGTTAAACCTCGATGACCAAGAGGACTATAGGCAGTAAGAGTGACCCGATGTTTTTGATAGTATGAAAGGTGGTCTATGATATGTTGTTGACGAACCACGTTGACACGGAGTTGATTATTAACAAGTTCTGCATTCTTCAGACACTCTTGTGCATGCTGAAACTTCTTCAAAGAGTGATTGCTCACTCCAATGTAACGTGTTTTACCTTCAGCAATAAGTTCCTCAAGTAACCTCATGTTTCTCTTGATAGGAATAAGTGGATTAGGAAAGTGAATTAAATACATATCAAAATATTTGAGATTCAGGCGCTTCAGGCTTTTTTCAGCCGCTTTCTTCATCTGCGAATAACGAACATGTGTTGGAAGCAGTTTGCTAGTCACAAAAACTTCATCACGATTATATTCGGCCACTACTTCACCTACAATCCGCTCAGATATACCCCATCCATATGCTTCTGCAGTATCGATATGTGTCATCCCTAGCTCTATTCCATGTCTGAGTGCCTTTTTACACTGTTCATAGTAGCCCTTAGATTTTCTTGCCTTAATACCCCAAGTGCCTTGCCCGATGACAGGGATTTTTTCACCGGTTTTATCTAGTTCAATCAAACGCATATATCCTTCCTTGTCTAGGAAATAGTCAGTCGCTACATAAACTTGTGTAAAATGTTTAGCTATTGAATAATCACCGACACAATAAAATTGCATTGATCCTACGGTTATGATAAAGCCCCGTGTGGGATCCCGTCGAGATTACGTGCCAATACTTCAGTGCCTCAAAGAGAATAGCTGGTGAATTCAGTTGCTACGCGTTAATTACGCCATATAACTCGTCTTTCGCCATATAACACAGCAACTTAGGCGGGTCACAAAGTGGTTATTTATAAAAATTCTGCCATAATATCGCTGGAAATATCGATTAAAACATTAAACATATTATGATAGATTCTCCCAAAAACCATGAGTCTTAAAAACCATGTCAATGCTTCTGTTTCTAAGGATATGTTTTTAAAGAAAGAAAAGTTACAATAAGCAAGAAGAAAAAATGATAGAAATTACATTAGATACTTCATGTTTAGACCCGGATTACCCAGAACTTGAGGAATTATCTTTTTTAAAAACGAAAGGGAAAATAAGATTATATACAGAAATAGCCTCTGAAGTGGAAATAGAAAAATGGGAAAATGAAGTAAAAAGGAAAAAAATGTTACTGTGGATGGAATTAAATACAGAGTCATATAATCCTGCAAGATGTGTCCCTAAAGGTAAAACATATTGGGATATGGTAGCTTGGAGTGAAAAAGAAGATCTAGAAGTATGGAGAAAAATTGCTAAAATTCATTCACCAGAATTTAAAATTTTTCATAATCTTGGTAAGAAGAGTTATAACAAGCAAGTTGATTGGAAAATTTGTAAGTATCATAAACTTTGTAAACGTGATTATTTTGTAACAAAGGATATAACGGGATTTATCGGCAAGAACGGTGAGAAAGCTAAGAGATTTAAAGATGAACTTGGAATAAATATTAGATTTTTAAATAGTAAATTTATAAATGAGTTAAAACAGATCATAGGGGAATAAATATGATTATCATCGATTAGCACAAAATCCCGTGTCTATGCTTGTCCGATGATAGTATATAAAGGTATCATTTGGAGGGTGTTTCTTCATATCTAGTGATTAATATAACTAAGTCAGCTACTTGTTTACTCGGCTAATCTTTATGAAATAAAATAGAACTTCTTATTTCATTGTTTTAGTATTGGAGATGATCTCCCGTATGGGGATGTATGCAAGCAGGACTCCTATGTATGCGAAAAAGAGCAGTCCTGGCCACCAGGGGGCGGTTTCAAAGATTGCCAGTTGAATCCCAAGCACGATGAGTACGGCGACAACAACCCCTGTTAATGCTTCTCCAGCGACAAGGCCAGCGGTGAAAAGAAGTCCGGTTCGTATCGCTTTATCCTTTGGAGTGATCCCCGTTTGTTTGATGGCAAGCTCCCAGTCACTGAGTTCTTCTTCCTCCGCACTTCCGAATTTTTTCTTAAGGACGGTATCAGTCATGTGGCGGATGCCACCGCCGATGAAGATGGGTACAGAGAGAGTAAAGGGGAGATAGATTCCAATGGCAACCGGGAGAACGGGGAGGTCGATGAGGATTAGGACCAACGCAAGAACGGCACCTGCTACGACATAGGGCCAGAGCATGTTCCCCCCAAGTATTCCTTGAACAATGCCTTTCATGAGGAATGCTTGTGGGGCAGGTAGTTTCGTACTACCGATGGTAAAAGCTTGGTGTAGCACTCCGATAACGATTCCGATTGTGGCAGAGATTGCAACGACTCCGAAGATCATGGAGATTTGGAGTTTTTTTGGTGTTGCTCCGATCATTTGACCAGATGCCATGGTCTGGAGGAGATCTCCTGAGATTGATCCACCTATGCAAACGACCGCGGAGATGAATATCACAATAGCCATTCCTTGAACGCCTGCTACTCCTAGTCCAAGCATCAGTAGGCTGACGATGAGCAGTATGGTGACGGTTACTCCTGAGATCGGGCAGTTTGAAGAGCCGACAAGACCCGTGAGGTATCCGGCGAGTGCGCTTGCGATAAAGGCAAGAAAAATCGTAAGAATCGCCATAATTAATGATATACCGAATAGTCCTGAGAGAAGTTGATAGAGCACGAAAATCGGTAGTACCATTGCTGCGATGGCGAGGAAGACGATTTTATAGTTTAAATCTTGTTCGGTGCGTTTTTGTATTTTGGTTCCCTGTTTTCGCAGGCCGATTACTGCTTCTTTCACACTGTCGACGAGGTTTGTTCGAATGGAGTACACTGCCCAGAGACCACCGATGAGCATGGTTCCGACACCAATGTATCGAACCTGTTCGCTCCAGATTTTATAGAAACCTCCTTTCAGGGGACCTAGTCCTATATATTCTGGTGTTGGTTGTGGGAGACCGGTTGCAAGGATGAGAAGCGGGGCGATAATAACCCAGCCAATGAGTCCACCTACCAGTACGTATGATGAGATCCGTGGTCCGATAATCCATCCGACCGCGAGTAGCGCTGGTGACGTGGCGGTTCCTCCGTAGAACCATGCGTCATGTTCCTTTCCAAATATCGCATATTTTCCGATGCTGACGATCCCGTCGATGGTATCGCGAAAGAGATTCAGGGATAGTTGTCCGAATTTGAAGAGTGCAGCTGAGAGCGCTCCGATCGCAAGCCAGATTCCGCTGATCTGGTCTTTTTTCTTGGTGTGTTCTCCGCCGACTGTTGTGGTGAGGACTGCTGCGACCGCGATTCCTTCGGGGAATGGAAGGTCTGTTTTGACGACGAGTGCTCGTCGGAGGGGGACCATCCAGAAGACACCAAGCATTCCGCCTATGAGGGCGATGAAGGTTGTTTCTAGGTAGTGTATCTCGGTCCAGGCTCCTAGTAAGATAAGGGCGGGGATGGTGAAGATGACTCCTGCGGCGATGCATTCTCCTGCGGATGCACCCATGGTTGCGATGTTGACTTCAAGAATTGTTGGTTTGAATGGCTTCATCAATGCAAGTGCCATGACGGCGCCTGGGATGATTGCAGAAACCGTCATTCCTGCGTATAATCCGAGGTACGCATTTGCTGCTCCAAGAACGATAGCAAGGAATATCCCGACTAGTATTGCTTTTACCGTTAATTCTGGAATTGTTTTTTCTGCAGGGATAAATGAAGGGAAGTTTTCTCTCGTCATTTTATTCTTACTAATCTATAAATATAACTTTTAAGGTATTAAAAGGTAATTGATACAAAAATCCTTCTTTTTTAAATAGTATAATGGAATGTTGGGTCTCCGACAATGATGGTGTCCCCGATGGTGGAATGCCCAATCATCGCTTCTGCAAGTGGTGTTCCTTTTAATAGGTCAGGTATGACGGTCTCAACGAAACTGACGGGGGATGAGTATCCATTTTGGGAGAGAAGGCCAAGGGCCATAACCTGGATGGTGGTGCTGGTGAATATTTTTGAGCCGTACCATGGGGCATCGATGCTTCTATCAAGGTTGTTGTTGTCTTGTTGGTTGGACCACCAGCCGGCTGCGTAGCATCCATCTGCTCCAAAGAATGGTGTTTGGAGGTTGTCGAGAGTTTCTGCCTTGAACCATCCGCTGTTTTGTTGCTTGTTCAAATCGGTACCAGCTGGGGAGGAGTGTCCGTGAACGAAATAGGCACTGTAGGATTTGTTGAGAGTGGAGATGATATCTGATTCGGTCGCATCTTGGGTGTATATGAGTGTCCCGTATTGACTGAGTTGTTGGTAGAGTGCTTTTGAGTTTGTGTTCAGGTCGGAGCTTTCGAATACTTGGATGGCGGAAGCATTTGTGATGTGTCGTTGGCTGGTGAATTTGTGAAAGGCGTAGATGATTGATGCTTTCTTTTGTTCGTAGGGACGAGTATGGGTCGGGTAGAGGAGGGAAATGCAGATCTGAAGGGTTGTTGGTTTGCAGATGATGCCCTGGTCGGTGGTTTCGTACGCGGTTGTTCCTCCGAGGGTGGACCAGGGGAGTGTGCTGGGTTGTTCGAGATAATCGCAATCCCCGGCTAGGGCGGTGTTGAGATCTTCTCCGACCATGATGCAGGCTTTTATTGGGTAGGTTCGGTAGGCGTCTTCTATGAGTTGGTCAATGAGTTGGTAGTCGTTTTCATTCTCGTGAATCGTAAGGATTTGCGATGTCCAACCGAGGTCGTTTTCTACGACCGTCATGTAAGCCTGGATTGCATTGCAAATATCGTTATCTGTTCCATATTGGGGTGAAAGGATAATAAGGAGATCAGGTTGTTTGACAGGTACGATCGTGGTTTTGGAGATTGTTTCTTGGGCATGGGTGGGAAAGAGTGGAAGTTGACTGATGAAAAGAAGGGCAAAGAAGATGAAAATGATCCTGCGGGGTTTGTGTGTCATGGTTCCTTCCGCCATACCTCAATCGTTATACTCTTTAATTTTTATTATATAAACTTATTATGATATACTGTTATAATTATAATATTTAAACATATCGTGCCATTCTATCTGATAGAAAAACTTACAAAAAGGTAAAATTACTCTCCTAATTTTACCGGTAAAAAATGCTAAAAAAATCCCCTATGAATTCTCGTAAGAAGCAAACTCTCTGTTTATTTGAGAAGTTTTTTTACTGTTTTAATAATGTGGGACGTGCTTAAACCATATTTTTCAAAAAGTTCCTTTGGTTCACCAGATTCACAGAACATATCTTGAATACCAATCCGTTGAAATTTTATAGGAGAACCATTTTCAGCAAGAACCTCACTTACAGCACCACCAAGCCCTCCGATCACCGAATGTTCTTCAGCTGTCAGAATCGCATTGGTGTCACGAACACATTTCAAGACGAGTTTCTCATCAAGTGGTTTGATCGTATGCATGTCAACGACACGTACAGACACTCCCTCTTTCGCTAATTGTTCTTGTGCGTCCACTGCTTGGTCGACCATCGTCCCACAGGCGATGATGCTGATATCAGAACCCTCTCTGGTAATCAGTCCTTTTCCGATCTTGATATCCTTTAGGTCTTCTTTTTTGTAAAGAATTGGTGCATTCGCCCGTCCAATGCGTGCATACATAGGGCCCTCAGTTGTCGCCATCAGTTCCACAAGCCGTCGTGTCTGTGTCGCATCACTTGGTGCAAGCACCGTCATATTCGGCAAGACCCGCATCAACGTAAGATCTTCGATCATCTGATGACTCGCACCGTCCTTCCCAACACTGATTCCCCCGTGGGTAGCAAAAATTTTCACGTTCGCTTCAGAATACGCGACATCGATACGAATCTGATCATAGACCCTGCCGGTCGCAAACACAGCAAAGGTGCTGGCAAATGGGATTTTCCCACAGGACGCAAGCCCCGCGGCTGCTGAAATCATGTTTGCTTCAGCAATCCCCATCTCAAAAAACCGTTCTGGATATTTTTTTGCAAATAGAATTGTTTTCGTTGATTTAGAAAGGTCTGCGTCCAGTACGACGATATTGCGGTGTTTTGCCCCGAGTTGCAGAAGTGTTTCTCCATACGCATCGCGAGGGTTGGCCATCTCTTTTTTATTCATAAGCTTGCCTCGAGAGCGTGTTGTGCTATGTCTAACTCTTTCATGGCGAGTTTATATTCCATTTCGTTCGGAGGCACACCATGGAAATCAATGTTGTTTTCCATAAATGATATTCCTTTGCCTTTCACGGTATTCAGGATGATCATAGTCGGTTGATTTTTCTGTTCATTCGCAGTGAGGAGTGCATCGATGATCTCTTCGATATTATGGCCATCTACTTCGAGAACATACCAACCAAACGAGCTCCATCGATCCCGGACTGACTCAAGGCGAAGGACATCTTCTGTTTTTCCATCGA
This sequence comes from Thermoplasmatota archaeon, assembly GCA_035527635.1. Lineage (GTDB taxonomy): Archaea > Thermoplasmatota > E2 > DHVEG-1 > DHVEG-1 > SM1-50. Next base: position 12,285 of record DATLAF010000027.1, read on the forward strand.
TCTGTAGAAAATTTCTGTCAATGAGGGCAGTGAGATTATCGAGTTTATAATGAGTTGCGCAGGTCGCTGCCTCCCAGATTTGCCCTTCGTTTGTTTCACCGTCACCTACCATGACATAGACGCGATAATCTTTTTTATCAAGTTTCCCTGCAAGCGCTATGCCAACGCCAAACGAAAGTCCATGGCCAAGAGACCCTGTTGATGCTTCCACACCAGGGATATGGGTACAGACGGGATGTCCTTGTAACATACAATTGATTTGTCTGAGAAGGCGCAGTTCCTTGACATCAAAATATCCGCATTCCGCAAGAGCTGCATAGAGAGTTGGAGCGGCGTGACCTTTGCTTAAGACAAATCGATCCCTGTTAGGGTCTTTCGGGTTTTTTGGGTTATGCCTCATGTGGTGGAAATAGAGGGCAACAATTGCTTCAACTGCAGAAAGCGAGCCACCAGGATGCCCTGACTTGGCTAGGTACAGCATTTCTATGATATGCTTTCTTATTTTTACTGCAGTAAGGTCTAATCTTCTGATAAATTCTTCATCGTGTTGTTTCAAAGGTTCGCCCCGCCCAGTTCACAGAAATTGAAATAGAATCCCTGAATAGTTTTTTCATGTATATACTTTTTGTAAAAAATATACTAGAGTCATTTAGAAGAGTTTTCCCGGAGCTAGGGTTTTCTACTCAGATGGTTCTTTTTTTGTGTGATGTCGTGAGAATTCGTAGAGGTCCTGATAGATCTCTGGTCTGATGTCCCGTAATACCGGTCGTCTGGCTCGTGCGGGTTCAAGATGTTTGAGGTTGATGTCGCAAGTAATGATGCTTTCTTTAAAATACGGTGCTTTGACTAGAAGGTTCCCTAGGGGGTCGTACACTTGGGATCCAGCCCAGTAGATTAGGTCTTCTTGGTTTCCTGCGAGGTTGACATAGGCGAGAAAAACCGTGTTTTCTAAGGCGCGGGCTGGGAGTAACGTTTCAAAATATTGTCGAGTGGTCGATGGTGATGCTGAGATGCAGATGAGAAGATCAGCTCCTTGTAAGGTGAGTGCTTTTGCAACTTCGGGGAAATTGAGGTCGTAGCAGATGAGCAGTCCTATTTTTCCAAGGCTGGTGGTAAAAACAGGGAGGTCTTCACCTTGGTCAAAGAAGATTTTTTCTTCGAACGGTCCTGAGGTTGGGAGAAACCATTTTTTGTATGCATCAACGGTGCCATTTGGATGAATTAAAATGGCTGCGTTGTAGATTAATCCGTCGACAGTGTCATCTTTACAGGGCATGCCAACAACGAGGTAACAACGTTTGTTTTTTGCGATTTTTTTCAGGTGTTGAATGGACGGTCCGTTAAGTGGTTCAGCGAG
>DATLAF010000028.1:0-3815 GCA_035527635.1 Thermoplasmatota archaeon
TTTGTCAAAACTCACCTTCATCTCTCCTTACGTATCAGGAATGGTGAAGGGTCAAATAGAGGTTTCTATGCGGGGTTATTCAAAACCCTCAATCATTATTACGATGACTGCACCAAAAGCGATTATGGTGAATATGAAATTCATCAGATAGTTTTGAAAAATACTATGGTTTTTTGTTTCTTCGGCAATGTATTTGACAGCTATAAAAACAAGCACTAGCCCTACAATTCCTACAAGGGGTCCTACACTAGGTACGACAACAAGTAATGATAAAAGAGCCCCTATTCCGCCTAATATTTTTGCTTGACCTAATTTTGACATTATTTCTCTCGCCTCTGATTGAGATATGTACTCAGAAATAGTTAATGAGACTTAAATATTACGCTAAGCAAGGATAGTTTTTTATATAAGTGATTGTTATAAAAATATAGATTAGGTGAGAAATATGAAGAAAAAAATGATATTTTTTTGTTTTTTCGCTGTCGCCATGCTGATTGTTCTACCAATTGTATCTTCAAATAGTGTATTTACAGAAAAACATACTATCTTACATATCGATGTTGAAAAACAAGGCTCTTTAGGACACGAAAAACCAGTGATTCTGTTACTTACCGGATATCTGCTTATCCATGTTGATACTTGGAGCCCTGGTATTGGTATTCACTCCTATCCTGGAGCAAATATAACTGTGAAAGGGGTTTTGTATTCGTATAATGGAACAACCGATGAAACGGGAGATTATCTTTTTAAATTACATACAAATCTCTTCAGAACGAAAGTATATTTTTTTAAAGTGACTATCCACCCACAAGATCGCGTACTGACAAGAAGGGAATCTATTCTGATTGGACCCCGACAAATTGTGTATAAGCAGTTTCTTTTTATTGTATTATAGACATTCAAAAACCCAAGTCTTCATCATTGGAACCGCGTAGACTCCCTAGGCTCTTCTTTCTTTCTTTTTTTGTTATTTTTTCTCATTAACAGTCAATCTCCGACAGAAACATTTAAATTAATCTCATCGATATTGATACAGCACTAGGTAGTGAGGTGTACGTAAATGAAAATATGGAACTCTAATGAGTTAATTGGAAAAGAAGTTTTTGATGCAACCGGTAACGCTATCGGTTGGGTCGACAAGACATGGAACAGCTGGAACGAAGACTATCCCGGGTATTTTTTCGGGATAAAAATGAACGACTTTGCACGGAACACATATTTTAGAGGCGCAAACAAATTGTTTCCCGTCTATAATGATTATATACGGACGGTTGGCACCACGGTAACATTAACAAAAACCATGGACGATCTGACCAGATATTGGAATAAAACAATTCCTTGTGGTCCGACCACCTGCCCGGTAGAGGAATTAATCGAAATGTCCGTGTATGACAAGTTCCACTCCCGAGTTGGGACATTCACCACATGGGTTGAAAGCAACGGACAGATTAACAACCTTGGTATTTTACTTGACCCCTACATCTGCGAGACGTGGCATTTGCCCTATAATACGACGTTCCCGATTGAACCGAATCATATCACGACTGCAAAAAACACGATCACCCTAGACCAAGCCTTACATGAGTTAAAAGAATATTGGCAAACCTGGCAGAAAAATCGAAAATACTAGAAAAAGAACTTCTTCGTACGGTAGGAGTTAATAATCTCTTACCGGTCTTTTTTATTTTTTTCTCTTTTTTAGCGGATATAGGATGTGTCGTTTTCTGTATCATCTGGTGCATTCTGAAATGTTTTTTCCGTGATTTCTATAATCTTACGATATTTTTCCCCGTGTAAGTTCAGCAGGGCTTCTTCAAAGCTTATTTTAAAAGAGCTTTTCATTGACGCAAGAACAAGGATGTATCTGACGAGCCAGAGCGCAAGTTGTTGAGTGAATTCAGGGTCGTTTGCCTTGGTTAGTTCTTTGAAAATATGTGTCTGTAAGAGCTCTTCAATTGCCTTTTTAATTGAAACGCTTTCTTGTCTGGCCATAGTTAACATCTCATGGTTTCTTCTCGTTCCAGATTATATTTAATGTTTATATATTATATATTATATTAAATAATATTTAAACCTATGGTTCTCAAAGGCGAGAAACAATGATTTTCAACCAGGAAAAGACAGGGCCAGACAGCGGCCTCTTTCGATAGAATTCTTATCCTAAAGCATGGTAATTTGGAAATCTTTTTAAAGAACCATCTCTTCTTTAGTCACCATTCTAGGGAAAGAAAAAATGGATAAACACACAATGATACTTGGGGTAATCACAACGCTAACATGTCTTCTTCTCATGGTAAGCGGCTGTACCGAACAAAACAATCCAACATCTGAATCAATCCAGACAATCCTTGAAAAAGCCGTCACCATCGAAACTGTCTACTATGAACTCGATATGTCAACGACCATAGTAGGTGCTGTGGAGCAAACCACGACTATGAAGATATGGCAAAAAACACCGTATCTGAAAGAACAACAGATCATCACCAGCGGTAATATCACAACGACTGATACGTTTATTATACGTCCTGAGGGCGTATATCTCTATAACGCTACGCAAAACACCTCCGAACTATATATGGGGATGTATCTTCCTCAGCTCTCCATCGCAGAAACCATAAAAGACCTTCTAGAAAATCAAACCCTCACGACACTAGGAACAGAGACCATCGCTGGACTGACAGCAACAGTTATCCAATACACACCAAACCAAAGGAACTCAACGACAGCAAAAATATGGATATGGGATGAAAAAGGAGTCCCATTAAAAGCACAGTACATAACCGACAACGAATATACCTCAGTAACGATGGACTACACCTACAGCAACTATTCATTCGCAGATATCCCTGAGAGCACATTCAGCGTGAATTAACGATAGAGAACACACACCATCAATTGTTCGCAATTCCTTTTGTCCTTATCTCTTAAAAAAAAAATGCCTACCCGTTCGTTCATCTCTTAGCAAAATACTTTTTAAGTTTTTCCCAGTACCACTCTTTCCAACCCCGGGCAATATCCTCATAGAACATCTCAGGAATATCGGTTTGCGTAAAATCCAAGCGAGTGCCACGGTCAACCTTCTTCAGTTCAAGGGTAATCACTGAATAATGCCCCTCAGGCCAATCGGTACCCCGCCATTGCTGAACGATCTTTTTATCAGGAACTAACTCGACATTGCGTCCCGTCGCCCAATCACCCCATACACTAAAGCTGTCTCCAACATGTCGACCGATCTGTGCCTTCGAACCAGTAAATGTCGCATGTTTTTTAGAATCCATTAACGTCTCATATACCTCATGAGGATCGGTCTCAAATACGACTGATTGATGAAGGGTTTTTGTTTTCATATGCGTTCACCAAGGCGATGATTCAATATTGACTCTCCCTATAAAAAGGTATCAAAAAAAAAGCTTTCCGCTCAAAATAGATTATATCCACTCCCACTTCTTAAGCAACACAATGCGCTATATCCTAAAGAAGAGAACTGACAAAAAATTCCACTATCGGTATTTCTCCAAATATCCATAGTATCCTTTTCTCAATTGCTTAGTAATTCCAAATAAAAAAAAAAGATGGCATGATAATTCTTGAGTGAGTCTCGTGTTGCATACCACAAGGTGATGCAACATGAAAAACACGAAATATTATATCGGACTGGATGTCCATAAAGAAAAAACCTCGTACTGCGTACGAGATAAGCTAGGCAATATTCTCATCGAGGCTGAAGCAGCCACGCTGTATTCTGAACTTGAACACCGGCTCAAACCGTATCTTGCTGCCTCGATGATAGGACTTGAAGCAAGCACAAGCTACTA
>DATLAF010000029.1:0-21276 GCA_035527635.1 Thermoplasmatota archaeon
TACTCCCCAGGATATCGGTTCGTTGACTCTGACAAAGGAGGTTATCCCTGCTATTGTTGCTCCGTTATCAATGTTAAGTGAACGGACTGAATATGTGAAGGATCCTTCTGTCTACGTAAGTACTGAGTTTTACCCAAGTAACTGGTATAGTTATGATTTTGGTGCTGGTCGTAATGAGAATGATCAGCAGGTGACCTTTGTAAAAGTAGTGTGTTACCCTGTTCGGTACTCACCGTTAAACAACGAGATTGCGTATGCTGGTGGGTTTGACATTCAAGTGAAATATATTGAGCCAGAAACACAGCCGAGAACGCTGACTGCTGATTATGATATGGTTATCATCGCTCCTGCGAAGTTCGAATCAGCTCTTCAGCCGCTTGTGACGCATAAGAACGGTAAGGGTGTCGTCACCATGTTCAAATCTGTTGAAGATATTCTTGCTGAGTACGACGGGTATGACCCTCCTGAGCAGATTAAATTATTTATTGAGCATGAGTATAATCAATCGAATATCACGTATGTGCTGTTGGTCGGTGGGTTGAAGAACCATATTTTCGCTAAGGATAAGGATTCTGGCTCTGCGGGGTGGAAAGCATGGTGGGTTCCCGTGAGATATGCGAATGTTCCTGCGTATGCTGAATATGGTGATGATGAGGCAGTTCTTTGCGATCTCTATTATGGATGTCTGTATAATGCAACCGGTGTGTTTGACAGCTGGGATTCCAATGGCGATGGTGTCTACGCCGCCTGGGGTTTACCAGGTGTGTTAAGAGATAATTTTGATTTGAACCCTGAGGTCTATGTCTCACGGATACCCTGTGCAACTGTTAACGAAGTCAAAGCAGCCGTGAAAAAGATAACGACCTATGAAAACACCGGCCCTGAAGACAAACCATGGTACAAGAACTTTGTTGGTGTTGGCGGAAAGACCTTTAGTATCTATGCAGGAAAACCAGATGGCCAATATCTCTGTGATCTTGCCTATAATTATACAAAGAATGCTATCCCTGATTTAGAACTCACCAAATGTTATGCTTCACTCAGAGATGTGGGCGGGCGAACCCCGATACCAGAGGATATCCGTAAGTCAATATCTGAAGGAGCTGGATTCGTTAATTTCGAAGGCCATGGAAATACATACTCATGGAATACGATCTGGCATGATGGAACCTATCCAGATGACTGGACCGGTGGTTTCAACAACTTCCTGTATCCATTGCTCTCCAATGGTAACAAGTTACCTGTTGTTATTGTCGGTGGGTGCCACAATGGTTTGTATAATGTGTCATTTATGGGTGCACTGAAAGATAGATTGACTAATCATACTATCCATGACATCAATTATTTCTGTTATATACCAACTCGATGGTGTTTTAGTGCTGGTCTTGTCTTGAAAGCTCGTGGTGGTGCTATTGGTTCAACAGGATGTGCTGGATATGGTTTTGGCTCATCAAGTGACCCTAACACTTTAAGTGGGGCTCTGGAGATGAACTTTTTCTGGCAGATTGGTTATAACAACGTAACAAACCTTGCCAAAGCTCATAGCCTGGCCGTCTCAAAGTATGTTAACGAACACAACATTGGTCAGTCAGACGCTTTCGTTATCGCAGAATGGGCACTCTTTGGTGACTCAAGTCTACAACTTGGTGGATATTCCTCGTAAACGAGGAATCTCTTTTTTTTCTTTTTTTATTACCTCCCTTCTGTTAAGAAATATTAAAAGAAAATAAAATAGAAGCTATTTTTTTCGTGTAAAAATATTTATACTTCTTGCATTAAAAATGCGCCAAGACATTTTAGTTTCTCTTCGTACGAATCCGGGTATAAAAATCGTTCGGTCGCTGCGATACTGCTAAGAAGCGCGTTTCCATCTTGTGGGGTAAAACAGAAACCGACAACCTCGTTCTCATTAATCACGTGTATCGTTGGAATGACTACCACCGTCTGATCGAGAATTCTTCCATAATGACCATGATCCCGACCGAATGAAAAAACAAGGTTCGATGATTTTTTATAGGTGACCGCTACTCGAGGGTTCTCGGAAAACTTTATTATTGCCAGCTCTTTTGTGATTTTCGTATCAAGTTTGAGATCGTACCAGATACAATGCATATACTGAGTGTTGAGCTTCATAGCACTGGAAAACACGTTTAAGTTAATTCCTAATGTTTTATACAAATGGTAGACATCGACTGCGTGGTGCGTCCCCATTTTTTCGTCTTTGTGGATTCCAACCTCTGGGGAAGGTATAAAACTTTTCACTTGACTGATATCATTCGCTCGTCGAATGCAGAGAAATCGCCCTTCTTTTAAGTGACTTTTTTTCTTCTCAATTGCAAGAGTATTTATGAGAACCGCCATATTATGGGTGTTGCAACTCACGACATGAATAAATTGATCTGTTTTGGTAATTGCTTCATCGTTAATTCCGAGAGCGTACATTTTTCCGAATCCAAATTCAGATCCTTGCGCAATAAATCCTTTGATTTTATTTTTATATTTATTGTAGTATTTTTCTTTGTTCATCAGTCCAGTGCCTTTCGGTGTACAGTCGATAATAACAGATGCTCGTTTTATTGCTTCTTCTGCCTCGTACATTGGTTCAAGACCCAGCTCTTGAAATTCTTTGACCTTGTCATCGGAGATACAGAGGTTAGCGCCTCTATTTATCATTCCTTTTATTTTTGGTCGATCTTCAAGCGTGGGGCTGTGTTTGTAAAATGTTACTTCGTCGATACCGAGATCCTCTTTTGCATCGCATAATAATCCAATGAGTGGTTCTCCTATGGTTCCTGTACCTACAACATGAACAATATTTCCATGGTTCATATTCCAACTCCCCGCAAGTTAATTGGGTAATCGGTATCTTGCATTTAATTGTTACTATTATCTCTTTTTTTTATAAAATTTTTTACTCTAAAATTTCGATACACTTATTTCTTTATATGCGATATCTCCATGTCTATGGATATTTTTACAATACCTGGAAGGGAATATGATTCAAACGTGTATGTTATTGGTGGGCAGACTCCTACTATTATTGATACCGGAACCGGTTTTTATTCCCGGATGATTATTGAAACAATTCAAAAGATAATCAAATTACATCAAATACGACAAATCCTTCTTACCCATGAGCATTACGATCATGTTGGAGGGGTTCAAGATATTGTACGGGCGACAAAGGGAACCGCACAAATCTTTGCCCATAAAGACGTTGTATCAAAACTCAAGGACGGGAAAAGCACATTTGCAGAGATGATTGGTGGGGTGATGCCAAAAATCGACGTCGATGTTCCGTTAGTAGATGGGCAGCAATTGACTCTTGGGGATCAAACATTTAAAGTCCTGGTCACACCTGGTCATAGCATTGGCAGTCTTTGTTTTTATAGCAAAAAATGCGAGGTTCTTTTCTCAGGGGATACGATTTTTGCCAATGGTGGTTTTGGTCGATACGACTTTCCTGGTGGTGATTTCAATTTATTGCTACAATCCATTGAACGATTGGTAAAACTTAAGGTCAAAAACCTGTATCCCGGCCATGGACCTATTATCGAAACAAATGGAACCAATCACGTAGTACAATCTCTCTGCAATATTCGGTCGTTGATGTAGATGCCGTATGTTCGTGATATTCTTAACAGAATTAAGTGGACAAAGGATTTAAAAAAAGTAGAAATATGGTATGTGCACCGAGGTGCACTCCATAATACTAAGATTGTGTCTGGTGGTGAAATTACCAATATTGGGAAATCGTTTCTTCAGACAACAACCGCTACTATCCCCTATCATCGTATCACGAAGATTGTCTATGGGGATGTAATGGTTTTTAACCGATGGGATATTCAGTCTAAACATAAACAATTATAAAAACAATAAGTTGTTTTCATGATGTTAAGATAAGGAGGTATGAAAGACATGCCAATAGCTGAAAAGTCGTCGGTTGTCTCAGGATTCTATAAACTCCCGATAGAAAAAAGAAGAGAATTTGTCGCACAGTTCGTAAACCTAAGTGAAGATGACATGAAGATTTTTTCTTCTTGTCTGGATCTTACCACCGCAGATCGCATGATTGAGAATGTTCTAGGGACCTTTGAAATACCACTTGGGTTGGCTGTGAATTTTCTGATAAATGGGAAAGACTATCTTATCCCAATGGCCACGGAGGAATCCAGTGTTGTTGCTGCAGCCAGTAACGCAGCAAAAATCGCTCGTATCAAAGGGGGTTTTTCTACGACATGCTCTGAGCCTCTAATGATTGGCCAACTACAGTTATTACACATCAAGGATGTTGTCACCGCTGCTCAGGACATCCTGAATCATAAAGAGCAGCTTCTTACGCTTGCGAACTCTCAGGATAAAATCCTTGTTAATTTAGGTGGGGGAGCCCGGGACATTGAAGTAAGAATACTTGATAGTCCTCTTGGTCATATGATCATCACCCATCTTATTGTCGATGTACGTGATGCGATGGGTGCAAACGCAGTCAACACCATGTGCGAAGCCCTTGCTCCCGTTCTGGAGGAGATCTCCGGTGGGCAGGTCAGACTAAAAATACTCTCAAATCTTGCTGATAAACGACTGGCTAAAGCAACCGCGATCTTCGATAAAGAGAAGATGGGGGGCGGCCATGTAGTTGATGCATTTCTTGAGTCCTACGTCCTTGCTTTAATCGACCCCTATCGAGCAGCAACCCATAACAAAGGCATCATGAACGGCATTGATTCCTTGATTATCGCCACTGGAAATGATTTTCGTGCTATTGAAGCTGGTGCTCATGCATACGCAGCACGAAACGGTCAATATACATCACTTACTAACTATCATAAGAATAGCAATGGAGATTTAGTCGGTGAAATAGAATTACCTCTGGCAGTGGGCATAGTCGGTGGCGCTGCAAATATGCATCCTAAAGCAAAACTATGTAGAAAAATACTTGGGGTACAAACTGCAGGAGAACTAGCTGAGATTGTGGCAAGTCTTGGTTTGGCTCAGAATTTTGCTGCACTCTTTGCGCTCTCAACAGTTGGTATCCAGAAAGGACATATGTCTCTTCATGCAAAAAACATCGCGGTGATGGCAGGTGCACAAGGAAACGAAATCGAAAAACTCGCAGATCAACTTGTTCACGACGGAAAAGTAAAACTTGATTATGCAAAAGAACTGTTAGAAAAAATAAGGAAAAATACTAAATAATTCCTTCTGTGATGTCCTCTGGTTCCCGCTCGCAGTAATAACATTTGATGCGTAATGGGTCTTTGGTGATTACCTGAAACCTGCTTTCAACTGGTTCCCGCGCATTGGAAATACAGGTCGGATTTGAGCATTTGGTGAGACCAACGACCTCCATGGGGAGCTCAACTTTATGTTTTTTTATTACTTCGTAGTCCCGGATAATGTTGATGGTTGCTTTTGGGGCTATTAACGCAATTTTATCTACTTCTTTTGGATCTAATTCTCGATTCTCAATTTTTACGATGTCTTTCTTTCCTTTTTTGCCATTAACATTCATAAGGATGCTGACGACAGAGGAGGTTGATTCTGGGATTTTTAGCACACGTAAAACCTTTAATGCGCGTCCAGGGGTAATGTGATCAATCACTGTCCCATCTTTAATCGGAGTGACCCTTAATTCTTTCATATTTTTTTACCCCCTAATATAAGGGAAAGAAGAGCCATTCTTACTGGAAGTCCGTTGAATGCTTGTTTAAAATACACAGCGTGTCTGGTCTTATCTACTTCCGGTTCGATTTCTACAACCCGGGGGAGTGGGTGCATCACGATAAGGTCTTGCTTTGCCTGCTGTAATAAGGCGTTGTTCACTTTATAACTCCCGACAACACGCTTATACTCCTCTGCGTCAGGAAAGCGTTCTTTCTGAATGCGTGTGGCGTAGAGAACATCTGCTTCCTTTATCGCTTTTTCGAGGTTTGAGGTACTAATTGGTTCTACTCCGAATTCTTTACATTCATTGATTACTTCTTTCGGCATCTTTAATGTCTCAGGGGAGACAAATGTCAGATTCGCTTGAAATAGCGATAATGCATAGGCAAGCGAATGCACAGTACGCCCGTACTTCAGGTCACCAAGCAGGACGACATTGTTTCCCTTGATTTTCTTCTTCTCTGTTAATATAGTGAATAAATCCAGAAGACATTGTGTTGGGTGCTGGCCTGCGCCATCTCCTGCGTTAAAGATTGGTACTTCAGAAAATTCCGCGGCGAGTCGTGCTGCCCCTTCTTGCGGGTGACGGATTACGATTGCATCGCTATAAGAATCAGCCATGCGGATGGTGTCAGCGAGACTTTCTCCTTTTTTCTGTGAGGTACCACTTGGGTCTGCAAACCCAATGACATTACCACCCAATCGGTGCATTGCACTTTCAAAACTCAGTCTTGTTCGAGTACTTGGCTCAAAAAAAAGGGTCGCAAGAATCTGTTGATTCAGCAGCATTGTATGTTTTTCTGCTTTTGCATAGGGGATCATTCGCTTTGCGTAATGAAGGATGTACTCGATTTCCTCTTTTGAAAAATCCTTAATTGAAATAACATCCCTGTGTTTGAAGTTCATTGGTATCAAAAAGAGACGAATGATGTGGGTGCTTAATAACCTTTTTAATTTTAATATTTATAGAGAAAACTTAATAAAAAGGAACATTACAGAAGGAAATTTATTAATATATGTGGAATCTTATACTCTTTGAATATTATGTCTCGAGAGAAAAAATCTCAAGTAGATGATTTAACGAAACTACGGAGGATTTTGGATAACTCGCCAGACCCCACTCTTAAATCTCTTCTTTCAAAGGATGAGAAGGCCCTTGAGTCTGTTCGCAGACGATTGAGTGGAGATTCATCTATAACCCGAACGAAAACTGAGCACTTTTCCCATACGTTCCGTTCCTTAGAACCAAGGGTTTCTGTCCATGAAAAAATATCAGTCAGCCCTCGATTGATCACCCCCGTGCCTACCGTAGAGCCCCCTCACCCTCTTCCTGAATTTGAATTAGTATCAACTTCCACTCCCAGTAAACCAATGCCTTCGCTGGAGGTACGTTTTGACTCTGAGGACCTCTTCGAGGTAGAAAAAGTTGATGTCATCTTGCCTGAATTCTTAGAAGTGACACCTGAAGAAACAATACAGGCTGCTCGGGAAAAAGAAATGACTCTTCGTACTAATAGTGCGTCTGTTCAGGACTCGAACCTCCCTGAATGGCAACCAGTCGCAGACGAAGAAACATCAGGGATGCAAAAAACGGATCGAAAACCAAATGTAGATGACAGCCCTGAATTTGATCGAGTCGATAGCGCTATAACACTTGAAAAATCAGTCGAATCGGAAACACATCCTGCCGAAGAAATACCTGTTGAGCCATCAGTTGAATTCCAACAGGTTGAATCACCAGAGCCGCCATTTATAATACTTACAAGGAAAAAACATCGAGATGAAAAAAGAGCAGAAAGAAAAAAAGAAAGAGACGCTAAAAAACTGAAGAAAATTGAATTGAAACAAATAAAAAAGGAAAGCCGAGAAAAAGAACAAGAAGCAAAACGGATCATCACAGAACAATATCCTCTTCCACCACCAGACGAGCAAACACTATCAAAGACGGAGTCCATTAGTACCGTTGAAACACCTTCGATTAAGCTCGATTTAGATGCGTTTAACGACATTGAATGCATCGATGAGAACACTGCTGAACTTCTGTATAAAAACGGCTATTTCTCGGCTGAAAATATAAAAGATGCAACCGTAGATGACCTTGTAGAAATTCGTGGGATCAAACGAAAACTTGCCAAACAAATTAAAAAAGAAATAGAACAAAAAATAACATTATCAGAAAATGAAGAATTTACTCCCATAAAACAAAAAACGACTAAGAAAATATTAAAAAATACCTTCGAAGATGATACTGAATGGGAGTCCTATCCTGCAAAGGAGAAAATAATTAAACCATCGCCATCTAATGTGTGTATTTATGAGGGGTTCACTCTTTATAAACGGGAAACGAGGAAACACGATGGGAAAAAAACAACAATTCATTTCTTTAGCAAGGAAAAACCAGAAAAGGGGCACCCTGCTCGGCTTCCAAGTGGGTACCAAATTGCAATTAATAAGAAAACTGGAATTCCCTTTTTAAAAAAGAAACGGTAAAATTTGCCTCAGAGCTTTTATAAATCCTTCATTCTATTCTCAAGGTGAGAATCACTATGAATTGGAACGGGCCATTACGGAAAATAAATGATTTTCGCTTTGAAATCCCCTCCGATTATCAGGGAACACAGAATAATCTTCGTATGAAGACATCTGGTGTTATTTATGCGGATAATGGGATGATTGAATCCATAAGGATGGATAACGCTCCAGAGCAGGTTGCCAATGTCACCATGTTGCCTGGGATTGTCGGTAAATCATTAGCAATGCCTGATATTCATTGGGGCTACGGATTTCCCATAGGCGGTGTGGCAGCCATGGATCAAGAAAACGGCGTGATTTCTCCAGGAGGTGTAGGGTACGATATTAATTGTGGTGTCCGGTTGATACGAACAAATCTCCAAGCCACTGATTTAGATCTACAAAAGATACAACGTCTTGTTGATGAGATGTTTATCAATGTCCCCTCCGGTCTTGGATCAAAGGCAAAGGTTCATCTGAATAGAAAACAACTTGAAGATGTATTAACACTTGGTGCGAAATGGGCTATTGAGAATGGTTATGGATGGAAAGATGATGCAGAATATCTTGAGGAACACGGATGTTTAGAATATGCAGATATCTCAAAAGTGTCCAATGAAGCAAAACAGCGTGGTGCCCCTCAGCTTGGTTCTCTTGGTGCTGGGAATCATTTTTTAGAAATCCAGAAAGTCGCTGAAATTTATGATGCTGCTGCTGCAAAAGCATTTGGTATCCAAAATTCAGGTCAAATTATGGTAATGATTCATACCGGTTCTCGTGGTTTTGGTCATCAAGTATGTACTGACCATCTCCGTGTGCTTGAACAAGCGGTAAAGAAATATAATATCTGGCTTCCTGACCGTCAGCTCGCATGTGCTCCTATTAGCTCGAAAGAAGGGCAGGATTATTTGAAAGCCATGGCCTGTGCTGCAAACTTCGCTTGGTGCAATAGACAGATGATTGTCCATTGGGTTCGAGAATCCTTTGAGAAAGTTCTTCGCCAACGAGCTGAGGATCTTAATATGGGCATCGTATATGATGTGTGTCATAACATCGCAAAACTCGAGGAACACGAAGTTGATGGGACAAAACGAAAAGTATATGTTCACCGGAAAGGCGCTACTCGTTCATTCGGACCTGGACGACAAGAGGTTCCTTTAAAGTATCGTGATGTCGGTCAACCGGTTTTAATCCCTGGGGACATGGGTACAGAAAGTTATCTGCTGCATGGGACAAAAAACTCCGAAGAGACATTTGGTTCTACCTGCCATGGTGCAGGAAGAGTGATGTCGAGAACCGAGGCAGTCCATCGATATCGCGGGGAGCAAATTATGAACGATCTAAAAAAGAAAGGAATCTATGTACATCCCGCGAGTTGGAAGGTCATGGCTGAGGAAGCACCAGATGCTTATAAAGATGTTAGTGAGGTTGTAAACGTTACCCATGGGGCGGGGATCTCCTTAAAAGTTGCAAAACTTTTACCATTAGGAGTCGTTAAAGGCTAATTGCCTTTGTAGGTTTATACCAATTAGTTTTAAATGCTTTGGAATTATTACGGTGTTAATAAGTGGTGGTGCATTTGGAAGACATTCAAATCGTAGATTTTGAAGAGATGAACTTAGCAAACGGATCTGTTATCGCGGGGTTTCCATCCATTGGTCTGGTCAGCACGATTGTTGCGAATTATTTGATTGATGCCTTAGGGTTAAAACAGATTGGTGCGATAGAATCACCACACTTTCCAACTCTTTCTGTTGTTCATACTGGTGAGCCACTTGCCCCTGTACGAATCTATGGTGGTACATTGGCAAATGGGCAGAAACTCGCTGTCTTCGTCTCTGAATTTAAACCAAAACCCAATTTGATTAATGCGTTATCAGAAGCGATTATGATCTGGTCGAAGAAAAAAGGCTGTAAGTTGATGATTTCCCCTGAGGGAATGGTCGTTGAAGGTAAAACACCTGAAGATGAAATGACAGTGGATGCATACGCGATCGGATCAACAGAAAACGCTCGTGCAACACTTGTGGCGAAAAATATCCCACAGTTTAAGAATGGAATCATCGCTGGTGTTTCAGGGGTGTTGTTGAATAAAGGAAAGCATGAGAAATTTGATGTGATATCGATTCTTGCTGAAGCGCATCCTAATTACCCTGATGCGCGTGCTGCTGCCTCTGCGATTAATGTCATAGGTATCATCATTGGTATCGAGATAAATGTCGGCCCGTTGTATGATGAAGCAGAACGGATTGAGAAACAACTACAAAGATTCCACAAACAGGCAAAACCAATTGTCTCTGGTGCGAGTCAGATTCCGCAACCGGAAATGTACGGATAAGGGGAACAATCCTCTTTTTTTATTTTTCTGTTTTTGCTGCCTAACTTTTAAAAGGATAGCTGGTTATTTGGGGTGCGTATATGAAGAAGATCCCAAAGTGTCATCCACGGTATCATTCCTTGATGACACGAGAATTGATTTCAGAAGCGATGAAGCATAGTATTGTTCATGAAACTGGTTTGATTGCGCATGGACGTGGGGAAGCATTTGATTACCTCCTCGGTGAAACCACCATTCCTCCCGCTGACTGTGCAGAGAAGGTTGCTGCTGCAGCTTTATTGGTTGCAAAAAATCCTGTGATTTCTCTGAATGGAAACGTTGCTGCGTTAGCCGCTGATATGTGTATTTCCTTAGCGAATGCTGTTCCTGCGAAACTTGAGGTAAACCTGTTTCATCGTACGCCAGAGCGTGTAAAGAAGATTGTCTCATTGCTGCAGAAGAAAGGTGTAAAAAAAGTTTATGGGTTGTATCCTGCTGCTAAGATCCCCGGGCTTGATTCTGATCGTGCGCTCTGCGAGAAAGATGGGATTTTTACTGCTGATGTTGTTCTTGTCCCTCTTGAGGATGGTGACCGCTGTCAAGCTCTTTGGAGGATGGGTAAAACAGTTATTGCGATTGATTTAAATCCGTTGTCTCGTACAGCACAAACCGCGACCATAACCATTGTCGATAATGTGACTAGAGCAGTTCCTCGGATTGAACATTGGCTTCATAGGTTAAAAGATACAAAACAATCTGATCTTGATAAACTGATAAAAACATGGGATAATACAAAAAATCTTGCAGAAGTGATGTCTTTTCTTTCAAAAAGACTAAATTCCCTATCCTAATAAGGGGTATTATATGTATCGAAATCATTACTCAAAAGAGATTACAAAAAAGGAATATAATTCCTCAGTTACGGTTGCGGGCTGGGTTGAGGATATCAGAAATCTTGGTTCTATTGCATTTCTTATTTTACGTGACAAGAAAGGGACATTGCAGTTGACGATTCTAAAAAAGAAAACGCCTGAGCTTTTTGAACAATTAACTTCGTTGCCACGGGAATCCGTTATTTCGGTTAAAGGTTTATGTAAGGAGAATGACAAGGTTCGGAATGGGTATGAGATTCTGCCAGAGACTGTTGACGTTCTTTCTGTTGCTGAAACCCCTTTACCACTTGGAGTTATTGACAAGGTTGAAGCTGATTTTGATACACGGCTTGATAACAGATTTATTGATCTGCGAAAACCAGAGACGCAAGCCATTTTTAAGATACGTAATGCTGTACTAGATGCGGCGCACGAATATCTTAGGTCTCAGTCTTTTCTTGAGGTTCATACCCCAAAGATCGTCGCAAGTTCATCAGAGGGCGGGACTGACGTCTTTAAACTTCAATATTTTGAGAAGGAAGCATTTCTTGCCCAGTCACCTCAGTTGTACAAACAAAGTCTGATGGCAACCGGTCTTGATCGAGTCTATGAGATAGCATGGTATTTCCGTGCGGAGGAACACAATACGCGACGACATCTGAATGAGTCTACCGCTGTTGATGTCGAGATGGCGTTTATCACAGATGAAGAAGACATCATGAAGATACTAGAGCATCTAGTTTATGCGATGTGGAAGCGTGCGAGTGAATGCAGAGAGGAGCTTGAAGTTCTAAAGAAGACTATTACGGTCCCAAAATTACCGTTTGTCAGGGTACCTTATGATGACGTGATTAATAAGATTCAGCAACGGCAATCACCGATTCAATGGGGAATGGATCTGAGCACTGAAGATGAACGACTCCTTGGAGATATCATGAACGAAAGTGGAATTGATTTCTACTTCATCACCAAATATCCACTTGAATCAAAACCGTTTTATACAATGCCTGATAAGCAGAAATACTCCCGTGGTTTTGATTTGGAATGCAAAGGTGTTGAGATTTCCTCAGGCAGTCAACGAATCCATGATGTCGTATTGTTGAAAGAAAGGTTGAAGGCATGCGGTCTTAATCCAAATGATTTCGATGCGTATCTGAAAGCGTTCCGATATGGGATGCCGCCGCATGGTGGGTTTGGTTTTGGTATTGAACGGTTCTTGATGGAACTTTTAGATTTGAATAATATTCGAGAGTGTATATTATTCCCACGGGACCGAACGCGACTTACTCCATAAATTTACCTTTGTCAAGATTATTTCAAGAGGAGACTGATAGATTGTTTTTATTTACCTGGAGGTCATAAGTAACATTGTCAATGGAAAAGTCTGATCAATTAGCTTTTTAATATTAATATTGTTAATGATAAAGATGAATTTGCAATGGATGGTAGTATTTTTCTCATTGATTAAACAGTAGCTAATTCATCCATCACTATTTTATAGCACTAATTTATTTAGTATTTTGTCACTTTGGAAGAATATTGGATGGGGTACGCATTAAAGATATTTTGTATTCGATATGCACATCTCAGCTGGTTGATTTAAAAAAGAGATTAATGAATTGTATACACAAATGAATAAGGCACCAACATACCCAAACATTTGAGAAAGTAGTAACAAGGTAAAGTCACCATGAAATTGAGAACAAAATCAATAATAATGATTTGCATAGGATTTAGTATCTTTAGCTTAATTTTAAGTGTGACCTTAAACAGTATTATTAGTGGAAGTTACTCAGATTTAGAATCTAATATCGTCTCTGAACATGTTGGACGAGTTTTAAACCAATTTAATCAAGAATATAAAAATTTAGCAGCGATAGCTTACGATTGGTCAGTGTGGAATGATACATATTCTTTTATCAATGATACGAATGAGGAATATATTGAATGGAATCTTCAATATGAAATCTTTTATGATATCGACATAAATTTTATGCTGTTTTATAACAAGTCAGATGCGTTAGTTTATAGCAAAGTCTTCGATATCGATCAGAGAAACGAAACACTTCTTCCAAGTAGTCTTTATACATATATAAATGAGAATAAAAAATCCTTTTTTTATCGTCCTGATTTAAATTTCAGTCAATCGGGGATTATTTTTTACGATAAAAATGAAACACCATTAATCATTAGTACTAATCCTATAATACATACGAACAATAAAGGTCCAATCCAAGGAACGTTGATTATAGGAAGATTCCTCAATACTGATAGAATAAATTCTATTGCAAATATAACACAATTGAGCATCATTATTCATCCCTTATCAAGTCAACTCCCTATAGATTTTAAACATACATCATCTTATATCCAAGGAAAGCCAGTTTTTATTCAACCAATAAATTCAACGTGTATTGCTGGATATGTGAACGTAGACGATCTATTTGGAAACCCTGTTTTTATTTTGCATGTTGGTTCAAATAGAGACATTTACAATCAAGGTCAGGACGTGATTCAACATCTGATCATTTCTCTGTTTGTTACCATGGCTGTCCTTTTAATCATCGTCGTGATCATATTAGATAGGTTTGTTACGTCCCGCTTAACTTATCTATCCAAATCAGTAAACGAGATTAAAAATTATGATGATCTCTCAAAACATCTAGATGTAAAAGGAAATGATGAAATAGCTTTCCTAGAAAAAAACATTAACAATATGTTAACATCATTACAAAAAACATGGGCGTTGAAAGATTCAGCAGAATCTTCTTTACAAAAGAAGATCGAAGAACTCGAACGATTCAAGACAATAACAGTTGACCGAGAATTAAAAATGATAAATCTAAAAAAACAAATCGAAGAATTAAAAACAAAAGAAAGGAGGGACGACCTAGGATAGCGATTCAATCTGTTTTCTTTTTACTTCTCTCAGGTTTTATCGTCGGTTTCTCACTGGTATTATTGTATTTATTCTTCAAAGACAAAGACCTAAGAAAACTTATGTTTTCATTAGGGGTGTTACCAAGTGCGTTTTCGTTTCTTTATCTTGGGGCTGTTTTCCCCCAAATCACACTGCCTGGTGATCCCCTTGCTTATCTAAGCTATCAATGGGGTGTCTTTCCGATCATGGTAAGTGTTTTTTTTATTCTTACGGATCGATTATTCTATCGAAAAAATGATTTTAAATTACCTTTTCTGATGTTTTTATTTTTCTATTTTCTTTCTTTTTTTATTATCCTCCTAAACGTCTTTGATGATGTTGTCTATGTAGTATCACGTCAATTTGTATTTATACTGATTATTGGGATGTGTATCATTCTTATTATCAAGAAACGAAAGATATCCGGTTGGTTATTCTTGCTTTCGATGACTTGTTTTGCTATTGGATGGATTGCCCAAAATTTTTTTATACAGGAACCATGGTATTTTTCTAATGCCGCTCTTGTTTTTTTTGGTCACTTTCTAGGATTTATCTTCTTAGCTTTGATCTTCGGATTAACAAGAACAGATATGGACAAGGATGGAACCGAGGTATATTTCTCTTTACAAAACAAATTGAAAAAGGTCGAATCAGATTTATATGATACAGAACAACGATATCGCCAGCTTATTGAAAATATAAACGAAGGTATTTGGGTTCTTGATAACAACGCCTCGACAACCTATGTCAATTCATTCATAGCCCAGCTGCTTGGTTATCCAACCAATGAGATGATCGGAAAGCGCCTATTCGAATTCATGGATAATAATTGGATAAAAATTGCAGAAGAAAAACTGAAACACATTCTCGACAATCCTGAAAAAGAATATGAATTAGAATTTATTCGGAAAAATAAGACGAAGATCTATACGAGCGTACTAATATCACCGCTCGTGGATGGAAAGGGGAAACATATAGGGTTTCTTGCAGGAATCCAAGATATCTCAGATCGAAAAAGAATGGAATCTGAATTACTTGAAAAACTTGATAAGTTACAGAAAAGTGACCTTGCCACCCTTAACATTATGGAAGATTTACAAAATACTATAGGTGCCCTCACAACCGCTGAGACACAAATCCGTGAAAAGAATCAAGAACTTCAACAAATAAATAATGAATTACTCTCTGCACGAGAGGAACTCACCATCCTTAATCAAAATCTAGAAAAAAGGGTCAAGGCAAGAACTGCTGATGTTGAAAAACTCTTAAAACAAAAAGATGAATTCATCGACCAACTTGGGCATGATTTAAAAACACCTCTAACCCCTCTTAATGTTTTACTGCCTATCGTCAAGGAGCGTGAACAAGACCCACAATTAAAAAAGATTCTTGGGGTAATTTTTAACAACGTAACCTATATGAAAAATCTTGTTATAAAAACCTTAACTCTTGCTCAGTTGAATTCTCCAAATGCGCAAGTACTACTAAGAGATATTGATCTCTCTCTGCAAATTCATGATATTCTGGGTACGGAAAGACCCTTATTTCAAGATAAAAACATAATCTTTGAGAACAACATACCAACAGAAACCATTGTTCAAGGTGATGTATTACAAATCAGAGAATTATTTGATAATCTCATTTCCAATTCAATAAAATATTCACCACAAGATGAAGTAAGAATCACCTTTGATGCAAAACCGATGGATGACTTTATTATTGTCTCTGTAAGAGACACTGGTATCGGTCTCGAATCAGATCAAATTCCGCATGTCTTTGATGAATTTTACAAAGTTGATTACTCAAGGCACGATCTTCAATCAACCGGGCTTGGTCTGACGATTTGTAAAAGAATCGTTGAGAAACATGGTGGTCGTATGTGGGTCGAAAGCCAAGGAAACGGTAAAGGTTCAACGTTTTTTTTCACCTTAAAATCTCATATAAAAACAAGTGGTGAATAGAACCTCAAATCCAAACACTAATGTAGTACATAGTATTATGGGTTTTTGAGGGATACGTATAATAAAGACGATATTGGTTGTGGATGACAGCCCCGATGTTATTACCTCTTTGAAAATAGGTTTAGAAGATATATCTGGAATGTATAAAATTCTCGGGGCGGAAAATGGTCAGAAATGCTTAGAAATGTTGGAAAATAATATCATCCCTGATATTATCTTCCTGGATATCATGATGCCACAAATGAGCGGATGGGAGGTTTTTGACCGAATTAAAGAAAATCCTTCTTGGAATTCTATCCCTATCATTTTTTTAACAGCAAGAACGGACAGAGTCGCAAAAAAAGCAGGGAGTTTCTTAGGTGATGATTACGTTGAAAAACCATTTAACATTGTCGAACTTAAAAAAAGAATTGAAATTGTATTGAACAATAAAAATACGACAAAACCGCTCGTCGATAAAAAAAAGACATAAATCGTACAAAATCACTTCATCGTAAAACCATGACTTTCTTGGTATAAAAAAGAAGACCTAAATGATATGATAAACTATTTTTCATTTCAAGATATTTCTAATTGAAAAGAACTTTTTTTTAAAGATATTCAGGACAATTTTTACTATAATCTAATTATGTGCCCTCTAGGTATTTGAATTAACTATTTTTATATACCCCTAGAAGGTAATGTAAGGAAACGATACAAAATTTATGCAATATACGTGTTCCCTGAAAATACATTTATAAATGTATGTTTATGTAGTGAGTGGAAGATGTATAAAATATTTGTTCAAGGCATTGTTCAAGGTGTTGGATTTCGACCGTATATCTACAGAAAAGCCAAAGAACATAAACTCGTAGGCTCGGTAAAAAACATCGGTAATGGTGTTGAAATCATTATTAATGATCCAAATTTCATTCAAAAACTCACTGATTTACCACCCCTTGCAAACATTTCAAATTACGTTGTGAAGGAAATCAAATCCAAAAAACATTTTTCCGATTTTTCAATTCTAAAAAGCTCGATATCTGAAGGGGAAACAGAGCTACCTCCGGATATTTACATGTGTCATGATTGCCTTAGGGAACTTCGAGACGGGAAAAATAGACGACATGATTATTATTTCATCACCTGTACAAATTGTGGACCACGATTTACGATGATAGGAGATTATCCCTATGATCGACCGTTTACATCGATGCACCAATTCAAAATGTGTC
Source organism: Thermoplasmatota archaeon (assembly GCA_035527635.1). Lineage (GTDB taxonomy): Archaea > Thermoplasmatota > E2 > DHVEG-1 > DHVEG-1 > SM1-50. Next base: position 17,460 of record DATLAF010000029.1, read on the forward strand.
CTCAATGTAAAAAAGAATACACCGATCCACTTAATAGAAGATATCACGCACAGACAATCGCCTGTAGAAAGTGCGGTCCAAAGTTACTCCTTCTCAGCAATCGAAAAAACATCACTGGGAGATCCGATTTGGAGACAATTAGGAAAGCAATCGATCTCGTCAAATCAGGTGAAATACTATCAATCAAAGGCGTCGGAGGGTTTCATACTTGTTCGTTATGTGATTACGAAAATGTGATGAAAATACGGGAGCTATTTCATCGTCCACACAAACCTTATGCGATCATGGGTAGAGATCTACAGATGGTTGAAAAGATCGCGTACGTTTCTGAAAAAGAAAATGAATTATTGCAGAGTCCACAACGACCAATTGTTGTTTTAAAAAAGAAAAAAAAAGATACGTTTATAATTGTCTCAGAGTTAGATACGATTGGAGTGATGTTGCCGTATACAGCATTGCATTATCTCCTCTTCGATTACGTGAATGAACCACTTTTAATGACATCATGTAACATTCCAGGAGAACCTGTATTGATCACAGAGAAAATAGGCACCCATTTCTTGACTCATGAGCGGGTAATTGTGAATAGATGTGATGACTCTGTTGTAAAAGTTATTGATGATACACCGTTTTTTCTTAGGCGTTCACGAGGTTATACGCCGCTTCCTGTTATGTTTCCGATAGATTGTCAAGATACTATTGCAGTGGGAGCGGAGTTAAATAACGTCATTTGTACGGCAAAGAAAAATAAATGTTATCTTTCTCAGTATATTGGCGATACATCAAAATATGAAACATACAATTTTTTAAAAGATACTGTTATGAAGTTTATTCATCTCACCAGGTTAAAACCACGGATTATTGCATGTGATTTTCATCCTGGTTATAATTCAACGATGTTTGCAGTGGAATTAGCCGCGTTATATAAAGCAAGATTAATTCAAATACAACATCATAAAGCACATGTGGCCAGTGTCGCAGCTGAGCATTGTATCACTGATTATATAGGGATTGCGATGGATGGTTTGGGATATGGGGGGGATGGAGGGTTGTGGGGTGGAGAAATATTCTCCGTTCGAGAAGGAAATATTTTTACGCGAATAGGACATCTTGAAGAACAACCTCAGTTGGGTGGAGATTCTGCAGCGATATATCCAAAGAAAATGCTCTTTGGGATTCTTTCTAGGATGTTGACTGAAAAAGAACTTTTAAAATTTAAATTATTTAATGAAAAAGAAAGCAAGATTTATTTAAAAATCTTACAGAACAACTATAACGTACAGCATACCACAAGTACTGGTCGGATCCTCGATGCGGTTTCTGCACTGTTAGGCTTTTGTGAGCAGAGAACCTATGATGGACGACCAGCGATGATTTTGGAAAGTAGGGCGACAATCCCCTTGGAATTTGAGCCAGTGTTTTCTCAAGAAAAGGGAAAAACGATACTCATGACAACCCCTTTGTTTGAATTTCTTCTTGGAAATAATGAAGATAAAGGAAAACTCGCAGCAACTGCTCAGATGTATATCGCAAAAGGACTTTTTATGATCGCAAAAAAAGCATTAAAAAAGAAAGAGATGTCTATTGTTTTTTCAGGGGGCGTTGCATATAATAGGATGATTTCTGGATATATGCTCAAACATGGTGTTCTTGTGAATAGAAAACTACCTGCAGGAGACGGCTGTATTTGTTATGGCCAAGCATATTTGGCTAATATGAATAAAAGTCTGTAATTATCAAGATTTTTGTCAGATTTTCCTTTTATTTCAGTTCCATTACCTTAGGAAGAGATTTTTGTAATTGTCAGTTGCCCGTGTTTTACACCTTTAAGTGCTTTGACGTTTTCTGAAAACTTTTTCACACGACTCAATAAACCACGAATCACCACAATCTCAAGGCAGGTACGATTATCTACATGAATGTGGGTCGTAAAGGTGATTTCATCGTGATGATGGTGTTGGATGTGAAGCAATTTATCGGTCACATTTCCTATGTCGTGATCATAGATAATTGTAAGAGTACCGATAACGTCGCTATCCTCTTCTTTAATACCTGATTCGATTATCTCTTTTCTTACTAGGTCTCTGATAGCTTCAGAACGATTTGTATAGCCTCTTTTTTTTATCAATATATCAAATTTCTTCAAAAGCTTTGGTTCAAAAGACACTCCAACTCTTTCTACAGACAACGTAGCACTTCCATAGCAAAATAGAAGTCCTATTATAAGAACGCTGCTACTAAAAATTACGGGAGTACGAAGATTCGATGTAGATTGGAAATCTTGTTATTATGTCTATAGTAACAGATTTAACTGAAGACCGTAGCAAAAAAAAATAATTTTTGTTACCATAATTCTTTTATACCCTTACTTACATTAAGAGCACGAATAAATAAAAGTTGCTACTAGGGAATAAAAGATGTGGTTAATTACAACACTCATTGCAGCAGTCGGTGCAACAATTCTCTGGTATGTAGTACCTAGGATATATAAGCTTGATTTGCTTAGCTTAATGCTCTGGGGTGCATCATTCATGATCTTAGTTGATCATATAATAAATTATGACGGTGGGTCGTTCGTTGAAATGGAAACAGGAGGGTTTATTAACAATAGTATTCTTCTGGGAATCGTTATGTTAATACCTGTGTTCAGTATTTGGATAGTTATTCTTCTCATTAAAAAACCAAAACAAAATCTTGAAAGGAGGTAAAAAAAATGGCGTGTTTTATCGCATCAATGGCAACCGGAATAGCAACAACAGTATTTAGAAAAAAAATTCCAGCAGCACTTAAAATAGGCTGGCTGAATATCATGCTGTGGGGTGGAGTTGCAATGCTTGCAATCGAGCACATCGCACATGGTGAAGTCGTGTTTTACCCACCATTTCTGACTGCAATGCAAAACCCTGCAAATATTCCGACTATGGTACAGGAATTGGTAACAGTAGGCGGAACAATGACGATTGCAATTGTGTGTATATGGGCCATCCTGGTAGCAATCACATTAAAAGTGCCCCAGTTGTCAAAACAGGTTGAATAAAACAACTTATCCAACCTTTTCTTCTTTATTTTTTATAACTTTATATATTGCAATGAATTTTACAGGGTCTATTTTCTTTCATAACGCTTCCACGAATAATTCGAAGTAAATTCAAATAATCGTTTTTTGTTTTTCTCCTAAAAAAATCACTGTAAATAGGTATTAATAGCCAATAATAAATCCCTAGTAGTTTGCGGGTACAATCTATATCAATAAGATATGGAGGTTTCTCCTCCTTTTCTCACCACAAAAAAAGCGAAAACCATGGAAAACAATGATCCTAAACCAAGCATCATACGGCGGATTTCAACAAAGATAATAGGTCACCCGCGCAATATCAACGACCCTTCAATTTTTCAAAAATTATCATTAATAGCATTACTCTCATGGATGGGGCTTGGGGCTGATGGTCTATCATCATCTTCGTACGGTCCTGAGGAGGCGTTCATAGCAATAGGAACTCATACATATCTTGCCATCTTCTTAGCTGTCGCTACTGCATTAACTGTTTTTATTATTTCATATACATACTCAAAAATCATCGAACGATTCCCGCATGGTGGCGGAGGCTATATCGTTGCTACTCACACTCTGGGAAAAAGTGCTGGAGTTGTTTCTGGATCTGCTCTCCTCATTGACTATAGAGGACTTTGAATAACCTGCTTCTATATGGTCTTTGCTGTTTTCATGACTGAAAACAGCTTGAAATCACCGTTCTCGTCAGTATTTTTACCTATCTTTTCTTGTTTTTCTTTCAGATTTTCTGATTGCCTACATAGC
>DATLAF010000030.1:0-5072 GCA_035527635.1 Thermoplasmatota archaeon
TTTATAGGGCACATCCAAAGCGGTGTGCCGCGCGCGACAAAAAATAGATATGGTTTGATGGGAGAAAAAAGAGATGCGACTTTTCATCCGCGGGTCTTACGCTGATGCTTCAGACTGCGCGGTATTCCCAGTCGCAGTTAACAAAAAAGGAAAAATAAATTATTTTCCAATGACCATCCCCGCAGGGTCAATTTTCTTAAGAAATTGTAATTCTTTCTGAGACGGAGGAGTTGTTACGGTAACTTTATTTGGGATACGAATCTCAAACCCAGAGTTCTCCTTAATCTGCTCAATCGTTACACCAGGATGCAGCGAAAGCAACATCATGTGTTTTGATTCGTTATCAAACCCATACACGCCCAGCTGGGAAATCACTCGATACGGACCACTCCCAACAGGCAACCCTGCTTTCACCCGAGAATCAAATCCCTGAAGATACCCTGGTGTGGTTAAAAAATCAATATGGTCAAGGAAACGATGCTTATCCTGCCGCATAAGAATAATTGTCCGATGACACAACGTACCTACATCATTTGCGCCACCACTACCAGGGAGACGCACCTTCGGATGCTCATACGAACCAATCACTGTCGTGTTCAAATTACCAAATGTATCAATCTGGGCACCACCAAGAAACCCATAATCAATGTACCCTGCCTGCGCCATCGCCATGGAATCATGCATACTTGAGGCAGCAACCGCAGAATAAAATGTCCGCGAATCACCAACAGAGATAGGAAGCACTGGCATCTCCGGACCAATCCCACCCGCCTCAAAAAACAATAGAAGATTTGGTGCATGAGTCCGTTGCGCAAGCATCGCTGCAATCATCGGAAGGCCGGTCCCAACAAACACGGATTTATTGTCCTGGAGCATCCGTGATGCCACGCACGCGAGTAGCTCTGTCGAAGAATATTGCTGCTTGCCGGCAGCTTTCTCGGTCTTCAACTTCAACCATGGGGCGGTCATCGGCTCTTCAAAGCGCTCAATTCGTGCCAGCTTTTGCATTTTCGTTGTCCCACCGACACATTGTAAATACTCTGAAAAATCCTTTACCCCGTACACGTACTTCTCAAGATACCGCTGTACACCCGCCTCTGTGGTCGATTCCGAGAGCCATTCACCTATATGGTCTTCATCAAAAAAATATTGATATGGCATCTGACAGGGATGCGAGCCAAACGGTGTTTCGACAACAGCACTCACCAGATAAAAAGGAATCACGGTCTTCCAGGGTTCCTGACGTATGTCCTTGCTTTCAACCATTCTTTCCGTCGTCAGAATCAGATGACGTGCCGCTCTTGATAACTCAAAATCCTCCACGATTATCCCATCGATCTGTGCATTCCCAAACTTATCGCAACGAGGCACATGAATCACGGCAACATCAGGGTAACAGGCTGGCAGCAAACACAGCTGCTTTCCACTAAAAGGATCAACCATAGTCTGCGCAGAGCTATAAGCAAACGTATCGGTACCAAGCATGACCCTTGTCGGGATAAACGGAAGACCCATCATCGCTGCAAGAAACCGCCATTGAAAACCAGCGTTGCTAATCTCACCGGTGACTTTGCATTTTCCATTTTCCACCGCACGTCTCGACGCGGGAGATAACCCTCGCAGCTCATGACCAAACGAGTACGCAACCTCTACTTTGTCGACACACCCGGAACCAACCAGGAGGTCAAGATCATGCACTGCGGTCTTGCCGAACATCGTCATATGTTTCTTGTTTTGTCGGATAATCTCATAGACGATTGCCATGGATACCCGCACGTGCCCAAACCCCCCCATCGCAAGCAACGAGCCATCGGGGATAAACCTCGACACCGCCTGCTGCACAGACATTCGTTTATCTATAAGACCCCGAGATTTATTTTGAACAATCCACTCGCGGTTTTCATCAGGGTCATGCCAGCCAATAAGCTTCCCAACACCCTTCTGAACAGTCTGATCACATTCCATAAGAATCATTCCACCGTCACATCCAACCGTTCTACAGAGATATCTTCTCTAAAGCCACCCAGTATCTACATCAGTTGTCCCTACTAAAAATCTTCGATACAAAAAAGGAGTAAATTTAAAGACCCTTTACCTATGACGATATGAGGATTCCCATGGATTTCCAACTCACCGAACAACAAAAATTATTCAAAAGAACCGTCAGAGATTTTGCTGAAAAAGAAATCAAACCTCTCGCTTCAAAAATCGACAAAGAAGAATATTTCCCATGGAAAATGTACAAAAAAATGGGAAAACTCGGTCTTATGAGTATGACAGTACCAAAGAAATACGGTGGTGCAGGTATTGACAAAATCAGCTATATGATTGCACTCGAAGAAATATCCCGGGTCTGTGGATCCACAGGTCTTACGGTAGAAGCGCATAACTCCCTTGGTGTTGGCCATATCTACGAAAAAGGAACCGAGGAGCAACGGAAGAAATATCTCCCGAACCTGCTCCATGGCGAAGCACTCGCAGCCTGGGCGCTCAGCGAGCCAAACGCAGGTTCAGATGCTGCATCATTACAGACCACGGCCGGCCTTGAAAACGACGAATGGGTGCTGAACGGCACAAAACAGTTCATCACCAGCGGGGATATCGCCGCAGTCACCACGGTTATGGCAAAAACCGACAAGACATTAGGGGCAAAAGGCATCAGCGCGTTCATCGTCGAAAAAGACACTCCGGGTTTTACCGTTGGTGTCCTTGAAGATAAACTTGGGCTTCGAGGAAGCCACACCGTGGAATTAATCTTAGAAGACTGTCGCCTCCCAAAAGAGCAATTGCTGGGGGAAAAAAACCTTGGATTTGTTGGTGCAATGACGATTCTCGACCGCGGGAGAACCGCGATAGGAGCCATGGCCGTCGGTATCGCTCAAGGTGCCCTTGATGAAAGTATCGCGTACGCAAAACAACGAGAACAGTTCGGCAAACCTCTAGGAAAGAACCAAGCGATTCAATGGATGATTGCAGACATGGCAACCTCGATTGATGCTGCCCGATTACTTGTCTTGAGATCAGCTGACCTGGAAGAAAAAGGGTTACCGTTTAGCATCGAGGCAGCTATGGCCAAACTCTATGCTTCAGAGATTGCAATGAAAGCTGCTCGCGATGCGATTCAGATCCATGGAGGACACGGGTACATGCGAGATTTACCGTTAGAACGATTCTACAGAGATGTAAAACTCACTCAGATTGGTGAAGGAACCTCAGAGGTTCAACGAATGGTTATCGCAAAACGCCTTGGACTCTAACACACTCGTATCGGGGGGTAAAAATGAAATCAAAAGAGACAAAATATGAAATGGTTTTGAAAAAAGACCGATATGAAGAACTATACAAAACATTTACCTGGAAAATACCCACCTACTATAACTTCGGCTTTGATGTCGTTGACCAATGGGCAGAAGACCGAACAAAACTTGCGTTAATATCCATTGATCGAACTGGAGAAAAAGCACGATACCACACGTTTTATGACCTCAAAGTTCAATCAAACCAATTTGCAAACATGCTACGGAGACTCGGTGTCAAAAAAGGAGAACGCGCCTTAGTCATCCTCCAAAGTATTCCTGAGTGGTACATTGCATTAATCGGTATGTTTAAACTTGGTGTGGTTCCCATGCCAGGGACCGTGTTACTTACCTCAAAAGACATCGAATACCGAGTCAACCGGTCCGAAGCATGCATGATCCTTACGGATCTTGACCATGCAGACCGTGTCGAGGCGGTTACAAAGAACTGCAAGACATTAAAACATATCATGCTCGTTGACGGGAAACGTGACGGATGGCTCAATTTCACTGATGAAATGAAAAACGCAAGCCGAGAACTCTCTCAAAAAGAGATTGAGAAAACACGTGCAGACGAACCGCTCCTTATCTACTTTACCTCGGGAACAACAGGTCATCCAAAAATGGTTCTCCATACCCATAGTTACCCGTTAGGTCATGAAGTAACCGCACGGTTCGCCCAAGCACTGACGAAATGTGATCTTCATTGGACGGTCTCTGAAACAGGATGGGCAAAGGCAGCCTGGGGAAAACTCTTCGGCCAGATGATTGTTGGTGCTGCTATTATCCAATGGGAAACACCAGGTCGATTCGATGCAGATGGTCTGCTTCGGGCGATGGAAAAATATGGTGTTACCACCTTCTGCGCACCACCGACCGTGTATCGGATGCTTATTCAAATGGATCTCTCAAAATACAAGCTTAATCTACGCCATTGCATGAGTGCCGGGGAACCATTAAACCCGGAGGTGATCAGAGTCTGGAAGGAAGCATTCGGCCTTGAAATCTATGATTTCTTCGGACAAACCGAGACGGTCTGTGTCTTATCCAACTTTTCCTTCATGCCTATCAAGTACGGTTCCGTGGGGAAACCAACTCCAGGTCATGACGTCCGCATCGTGGATGACAACGGAAAAGAACTGAAAACAGACGAAGTCGGTAACATCGCGCTCTACATCGGTGATGTACGACCACCGGGCCTCTTAAAAGAGTATTGGAAAGACCCAGCGATCATGAAGCGATCATTCAAAGATAAGTATTACTACACTGGTGATCACGGTTACAAGGACAAGGATGGGTATTTCTGGTTCGTCGGTCGTGATGACGATATCATCAAATCCTCAGGATACAGGATAGGACCATTCGAAGTTGAATCAGCACTTATTGAACATAACTCGGTTGCGGAATGCGCTGTTGTCGGTGCCCCAGACCCTGAAGGGATCCGAGGTATTGTCGTCAAAGCCTATGTTGTTCTAGTCAAAGGGTACAAACCATCAGAGGCACTCACCAAGGAACTCCAAGAGTATGTTAAAAAAGTAACAGCACCCTACAAATATCCTCGCATCATCGAATACATGGACGAGTTACCAAAAACAATCTCAGGGAAAATACTCAGACGAGAGCTTCGAAATAAACAATAGAGGGCTTTGAATAACCCTCTTATATTTGGCTTTTGCTGTTTTCAGTCATAAAAGCAGCCTGAAATAACTGTTCTTGCCAATGAATTTACCTATTTTTTGTTGCTTTCCCCTCAGTTTTTCTAAATGTCTACATAGC
>DATLAF010000031.1:0-3388 GCA_035527635.1 Thermoplasmatota archaeon
TTCCCACAAACACGATCGGGGCACCAACTTCGGCAGCAGCACTTAATGCACCACCGCCTTTGGCAGTTCCATCAAGCTTCGTCAGGACAATCCCGGTGATCCCAATCGCATCATTAAAGGCTTTAGCCTGAGGACCAGCCTGCTGACCCATTGCTGCATCCATTACTAAAAGCTTCTCATCTGGTTTAATCGCCTTGAAAATATCCTTCATCTCAGAAATCAAATCACCCTCAAGCTTATGACGTCCAGAGGTATCAACGATAATCACATCAGCGGTCCTTTTGAATTTATCAAGACCATCCTTGATTACCTTCACCGCATTTTTCTGGTTTTTATCCCCATAGAACAGAGCCTCGACCTGCTCGGAGATTTGCTTTAACTGTTCGTAAGCTGCGGGTCGGTGAACATCACCAGCAATCAACGCACATCGCAATCCTTTTCTCTTAAAATATGTAGCCAGCTTCCCGCAGCTCGTGGTTTTCCCTTGACCGTACAATCCAACCATCATGATAACCTGCTTTCGAATCGCAAGTTCCCGAGACGCTCCGACAATATGAACTAGTTCATCGTACACGATATGGATAACATGTTCCCGGTTCGTCATCCCTGCAGGTGGCTTTTCTCCAAGTGCACGCTGCTCTATTTTCTTTGAAAGATCAAGCACAAGTTTGACATTGACATCTGATTGTAACAATGCACGTTGGATGTCACGAACTACCTCCTTTACAAGCTGGGCATCGACATGGACCGCATTTGCAATTTTTTTAATTGTACGCTTTAACGAATCTCCGAGATTATCAAGAACCATAGGAATCCAATTTGTGACATAGTTACAGAGAGATTAAAAAGGTATCGTTATTTGGTATTTCCCAAACATCTTCCACAAATTTATATACAATTATCTCTATTGAGTAGTGAGGAAGATTCGAAATGAACAATATAAAAAAACTCATTGGAATAGGAATTGTCTGTCTGTTTCTTATTTCAAGTTTTAGTGGATGTATTCAGCAACCAGGACCCAGTAGTAATATCATACTCATTCCTTCAGTAAGCGCCCTACAAACAGATAACCCAAAATACATGCTAGCATCCTATTATTCCTCTGAGGAAATATCAATCAATCCCCAGACACCACAGTACACGCTTCCCTTGGATCTTGCAACAATCGTAAATTTTGATACTATTAATGAGTTGTTTACTCTAACTAATCAACAGAAGGAGCTACTTAGAACCAATGGTTTTTTTGTAAAAGATTTTGGCTTGGAGAACAACATCATTGAACCCTATAACTCTCTTCAAGACCAGGATATCCCTATTTTCGTCACCTCTGATACACTTTTGCATCTCTACCATATATTGTTTGATCAAACGTTAAAAGGAATTGAAGAGCGTGAATTCTTCGATGATATTCTTGATCTCAGCAAAGCATTTTTCGATAAATCGATAAAAGATTACGAAACCTATACAGAACCTCATTTAAAAGAAGCGGCCAGACGAAATATCGGCTTTTTTGGTGTAGCTCTCTCTCTGTTGCAGACTCCATCAGATGAATATAACTACTCAGAGAACATCAAAACAGTTTCATTCTCAATTCCTTCCTACGTCATCGATAACGTAACTGAAGAACTCTCCTTCATCGACGCACATGAAGGGTTCCATGAAAGTGCCCTCGTCCATTATAAAGAAGATTACTCTCAATACAAACCGCGTGGGCATTATACCCAGTCAGAGAAACTCAAACGATACTTCAAAGCGATGATGTGGTACGGACGAATCGCGTTCTTATTACGAGGCAGTGACATTATAAAAGAAAACGATGCACACATGGCAACTCTTCAAGCATGCCTTATATCAACAGAGTTCCCATCACTTACAACAAACAATGAGCCACTTGAGAAACTCTGGGAGAGAATCTATGCCGTTACCGCATTTTTTGTTGGAACCGCTGACGATCTCATCCCGTCTGAATATCTTACAAACATTCAACGCGTGTTCGGAACACAGTTCAACGCCACAGAACTTACCAATGAGACAAAAATGCTAGAACTCTTAGGATTATTAACACAACAGCGAAGTCCTCGGATCTATGGAGGAACAGGGAATATTGGAATTCAACCACCATTTACAAAAGAACAACTCAATGAGGTACTTGAAAAAACAAAGGGGATGCGACTCATGGGTCAACGCTTCATTCCTGACTCCTATATGTTTCAAAATTTAGTTTTTCCAACGACCGGTCAATACATAGGCGATGGAACACCATTTACATATTGGATGGGGCAACGGATCATGCCACGAGGCCTTGATATTATGACACTGCTTGGTTCAACAAGAGCACGAGAACTCCTAAATTCAGAAGGTGATACCGCATATGAGTTTTATGACAGACAGATAGAAAATCTCTCCACAAACTTTTCTTTATTGAATGCCACTGAATGGAATCATAACTTATACTGGAGTTGGTTATATACGTTAAAACCTCTCCTTGGAATCTTCGATACTCGATATCCTTCCTTTATGCAAACCAATGCATGGAGGGATAAAGAACTACAGACAGCGCTTGCCTCATGGACGGAATTACGACATGATACAATCCTGTACGCAAAACAATCATATACACCAAAAATCACCGCAATTCCGCCCGAGGAACCCCCCATTCGTGGTTATGTCGAACCTGTGCCTGAATTTTACCAGCGGATCCTTGCATTAACGAGGATGACACGAACAGGTCTCACTGCTCTTCAGGTGTTAAATCAAACGGAAACACATCGTCTGAACAATCTAGAAATTCTCCTCAAACGGTTACTTAATATTTCAAAGGCCGAACTTGAAGGAAAAGAATTAAACGACAGTGATTATGGGTTCATTCGCAGCTTTGGCGAACAACTCGATAGTATAATCACTAGTATAGACGACCAGGGAAAAGAAACCACCATCATCGCTGACGTTCATACTGATACAAATACCGAACAGGTACTCGAAGAAGGCGTTGGTTACGTTGATCTATTGGTCGTCGCCTATAAATGCCCTGATGGTCAAATTTTTGTAGGCGCAGGCCCCGTGTTCAGTTATTATGAGTTCAAACAACCAATGTCTGATCGCTTGACGGATGAGGAATGGAAACAATGGTTAGAGAACGGACAACAACCACCCCGACCTAATTGGACGGATAGTTTTGTTGCTGAATAGAAAATCAAACACACGATGTAAATATTGGAATTAACCTGCTTAAATCTTTATCTTCAACAACAACATCAGCACATTGAACTACGCAAGCATCTTCTGGATTAAATGCGATACCGAGCCCACAGATTTCAAGCATTGGAAGGTCAAAGCATGAATTCCCCACCGCAGCACATGCGTCTAACGAGAGATGGAGTTTCTTTGC
>DATLAF010000032.1:0-8422 GCA_035527635.1 Thermoplasmatota archaeon
TTTTGCTGATTTCCAGGAAGAGTCGGAACTCTTCCTCTTCTGCTTTTTCGTAGATTTTCCAATTTGTTTTTCGCATATCCCATTCCCTCGTGCAAGAGGATATGCGATTGTCAGATATTAATTATGAACCAAGGCCAGGACGCAGCATACATTTTTATTTATGGCTCAAGAATCACTTTCATGGATTGGTGTGCTTTTGCCACGAGCTGAAAACCTTTTGCTGCCTCTGAAAGAGGAAGTGTATGTGATATCATATCGACAACATTAACTTTTTTCGAGTGAATAAGATCAATGGCACAGGTGATATCGTCTGGGCTTCCTGCATAGGTAGAAACCATCGTGACTTGTTTGTTCCACAGATCAAAGAGTGGAAATGGTATTTCGACACCAGGCTCTGTTGGTGCGAAGAAGAGGATAGTACCACCATTCTCGACTGATGTTAAGGCTTGCTGTACCGCGGGCATGGCACCGGTGCAGAGGATGACGAGGTCAGCGAGTTTCCCGTCGTTGTGTTTTTTGACTTGCGCAGGTACATCATCTTTAGCGTCAATGACTGTGTCTGCACCAAACTTTTTTGCTGCGTTCAACCGATACCTTTCTACATCGGTTGCCAGGATTTTTCCTGCCTTCCATGCTTTTGCTAATTTTATTTGAAGTAACCCTGAGATGCCGCTGCCAATCACCAGGACGGTTTGCCCTGGTTTCATCTCCGCTACCTTCAGACCCCTCACCACACAGGCCAAAGGCTCGATAAAGACACCTTCATCATAGGTCATTTCTTTCGGAAGGATAAACACCCCTTTCTCAACATTGATCTCCGGGACCCTGAGATATTCTGCAAAGCCTCCTGGGTAAAAATTCGTAGTATGCAAGGTATGACACAGGGTCTGTTGATGAGCCAGACAGAACCTGCACGTGTTACAGGGGACATGATGGGAGACAAACACGCGATCACCGACCTTATATCGCTTCACGTTTTTACCAACCTCAACGATATCCCCCGTAATCTCATGGCCAAGGACTTTTGGTGCTTTCTTGATGCGGTACCATTCCATGACATCGCTACCACAAATGCCACTGGCTTTCACCTTCACCAGAAGCTCCTTTTCGCCAATCGATGGGACCGGCATTTCTTCGATGCGGACGTCATTATTGTTATAGTACATCGCGACTTTCATCGTTTTCATAAGAACCCATGTCTTGTTATAAAGAGGCGTTTTATAGAGTTTATTGCTCGCCTCACAGGTTCGCAAGAAAAGATAGTTTTATATGAAACACTGAAATCCTCTTTTTCATGAGCCCTTCGGTTGGTCGGACATATATCCCAAATCCTCTTTCGTTTTTTAAAAAAAATCAAATCGACGTTAAACTAGACAAATACGCATACACACCAGGGGAGACCATCAAAGGAAGCGTAGGATTAAAATTGAAACGACCAGCACATGCCAAAAAACTTACTGTTGCCCTCATTGGTCTGCGGATCGTCCATCAAAGTGGTATTGTCGTAGGACCTGCGCGGGTGGGGAACCAAGGACCACAGATCCAGGTGTACACCATCTATAATTTTGAAATACCTCTGGACGAAGAAGCGGTCTATTTCCATGAATTTTATCCATTTGAAATAAAGATCCCTGCTGATATACTCCATTCTGCTCAGCAGAATTTTCATACGAAACTCACTGGTCTTGGCAAAACATTATCAGAGATTGCATCGGTAATTAACCAACTCAACATGACAGGTTCACGGGTGGAATGGTCTGTGGAAGCAAGGCTTAATATTCCACTTAAAATCGATATCGTAAACTCCCAGAAAATTGTACTATCGTAACAGAAGAGATGACTATATTTTCCTTAAAAGAATGATAAAACATGAAAGTTCTTCCCTAAACGAAAGACGTAAAAGGTAGTTTTCTGTTATGGTGCTCGATATGTTAATCAAAACAATCAAATTGAAGTCTATTGAAGCACGACGCTATGTGGAGCCTGATGATAAACCCAGGCAGATCCGTATCGATCATAACAGTCAGATATCCCAGGTGATCAACAACGCTGAGAAACACCTAACGATCGAGTTCCAATACACGGCAAGCTACGGACCGATAGGCATGATCAAAATGGAAGGCACCCTGGTCTGTGAGGAGAACGACGCAAAGCAACTTACGAAAGAATGGCAGGATACTCGTAAAATGCCTGATCAGTTCGCAAGCAATATTCATACCGCAGTCATGCACACCTGCGTCCCTGAGGCGGTAGGTATCGCAAAAGACCTCGGGTTACCACCACCGATCCCGCTCCCACAAGTACGAATCGGTTCTGACCCCAAGAAAGGACAAAGTCAAGGTGGCATCGAAGTCGCATAACACCTCTTTTTTTTCTTCTAGTACGTTTTAAATAAATCAAACGGATTCGTTGCTTCATGCAAACCGTTGTGGTATCCATAGGAGGATCGGTTGTCCTCTCAAATGAAGCTGACGCACTTTTCCTTACAAAACTCACGAGTCTTTTTAAAAAAATAAGTCACGAATACAAACTTTTTGTCATCGTAGGCGGAGGGAACATCGCACGACGATACATCCAGCTTGGACGAGAACTCGGCTTTGATGAAGACACATTGGATTTGATAGGAATCGATGTCACACGGGTGAACGCACGTATTATCACCAATCTCCTTGGAGTTTCAAATAAAGAAATTCCTCACACCACGAACGAAGCAATGAAACTAGATTTCCCGATTGTGGTGATGGGAGGAACAGACCCGAAGCATAGTACAGATACTGTAGGCGCAGAGCTTGCAGAAAAAACCCATGCGATTCATTTTGTGAACGCAACCAACGTCGACGGCATCTACGATAAAGACCCGAATAAATACAAGGATGCAAAACAACTCAAGGAAATATCCATTGATCATCTGATTCGACAATACGGCACCAAATGGGGTGCTGCAGGAAAAAATATCTTCATGGACGAGCCTGCGTTAGCGATCATAAAACGAGCCAAGGTAACGACCTCTATTGTCAATGGGAAACGACTCGACCAACTTGAAAAAGCACTCATTGGCCAACCCTTTGATGGAACGAAAATACTGCTGTAAAACTATTTCTCAAAGATATGCTGGACCATCCACTCGGGGTTAAACGGTATCTGATCCTCATATCGCTGACCAACTCCGATAAAAAGCAAGGGTTTCCCGATCGTGTAAGCAATAGATAGAGAGCTTCCCCCTTTTGCATCCGCGTCGACTTTCGTAAGGATAACACCGTCAATACCAACGACCTCATTGAATCGTTTCGCCTGCTCTACTGCGTCATTGCCTGATAACGCGTCGCCGACAAAGATTATCATATCTGGTTTTGCGACCCGTTTGATCTTGGCCATCTCATCCATAAGGTTCGAATTCGTCTGCATACGCCCAGCGGTATCAAGCAGGACGACGTCTTTATGTTTTGCCTTCGCATGCTCAATTGCGTCAAAAGCAACTGCAGCAGGGTCAGAGCCAGGGCCGTGTTTCACGATTTTTACCCCAACTTTCTCTGCATGAATCGAAAGCTGCTCGATCGCACCAGCGCGGAACGTATCACCTGCGGCCATCACACAGGTTTTTCCTATTTTCTGCAGTTGGAACGCAATCTTAGCAATAGATAGGGTCTTCCCCGTCCCATTCACCCCAACAAACATGATGACTACCGGTTTTTTCCGCTCTTCGACAAACTTGTTAAAATCAAAGTTATTGGCCTTGAGTACATGCCCAATCGCGTTCTTTAAAACCGTCTCGATAAGATCCCCGGCTTTCCCTTTATCAAACGGGACTCTCCCGATCTCCTGTTTGACGTCTTTCTTAATAGAGTCAATCACCGAATAAGCAACGTCAGCTTCGAGTAAGCCCATCTCCAAATCCCAGAGGAGCTCATCGAGTTTCTTTTCATCGATCGTCCAAGAAGGTTTTTTCTCAGTACCTACTGCCTCTTCAATGCTTTTCCTGGTTTGAAGGACGCGTTGCAACTCGCTTTCAATGCTTTCTTCTATCTGTTTATCGATCTGTTTTTCCCGCTCTTTTTTTTCCTCGCTGATTGGTTTATGGGCACGGAGCGCACGTTTCCGGGTAACAACAGGTCTTGCTGCTTCTTCTTTTACCACCGGGGTGTCCGGCGGGGTTTGCACAGGTTTTACTGCGGAACTACCAGGAATAGGTTGTTTCGGTGATTCTTCATGGAGTCTTTTTTCGAGTTTCTCTTCCTTTTTCAGCTCAGACTCGATTTCTGCTTCAATGTTCTTTTCAAAGAGTTTTAATTTCTTTTTGAGAAAATCAAACATGTTTGCCCTCACAACAGTTCTTCTATCGTTGTGCTTCTTCCATCATCTGCTGCGTTTTATGCGATAATTCTTCCGCATCAGATTGTATCTTCTGCCCAAGTGAAGCCATCTTTTCGAGGTTTTCCTGTATTCGTTTCATACGATCTTCAAGTTTTACAACTGCTTCGTCAACTGGTTTTTCGATGACAATCCCTGCTCCAACACCGATAAGGACATTTGATGCGTTTTTAAGAGAGCCGTTGACAAAGGTCCCCGCGCCAACCGGGATGAGAACCTCTGAGTTTTCATCCATTGTATGCAGTTGCTCAACGGTTATTTTTGCACGTTGATACTCCGCAAGGGTCGACTGCAGATACTGGAGCTGCATATCAATGGATTCAAGTTGTTGTTTATAGTACTCAATTAAGCTAAGATTCCGAGTGATTTCTTCTTCTTTTGTCATGATGTTCCCTTCAGTCTATTCAGATGGAAGTGTATCCCTTTATCAAAGAAGGTGTTATTAATATCTTTCCTGAAGAGGAGAAAGGGTAACCGTAGACGATAACGAATACCGTAAAGTAAATTATTTATACAGATGGTTTATTTAGCATACGAAGGAGAAGGAGAGGAAGGGACGACCCCATGGAACTCAGCAGAGAATTCGTTGAAAAATTCTCAGAAATATTTTTGGAAGATACTTAGGCTGACTTTATAAAGCAAGACAGCTGGTAACCATCCCTCTTCTTATTTTTTTACCGAAATACCCTCGACGCAACAATATTATTAATCAATGATTGAATTCTAAGTCATATGAAAGTCCTTGCTGCAGCTGATATTCATGGGTCTCAATATCGATTGAATCTTGTCCTGAAAAATGTGAAAGCATTCACTCCTGATTTGGTCGTGCTCTGCGGGGACATCACTCAGTTTGGACCAGGGGAGCTTGCAACAAACCTTCTGAATCAAATACCAGCCAAGACCCTTGCGATACCTGGGAACATCGACACGTTTGATGTCGACCATGGAATCATGGCAAGTAACGCAACCTATCTTCATATGAGACGGGTGGTCACCCAGGGGGTCTCTTTTGTAGGGATCGGACGTGAGATTCCCTTTCCTCTTGCTGATATTTCTATTATTGATGGTGTTGAGAAGAAACCTTTGTTGAAGATCGTTGATTCAACAAGTGTCCTGGTGACCCATTTCCCACCCTTCAAACTCCAAGATAAAATATTCATAGGAAGCCATGGGGGCAGTAAAGAACTACGGACCATTGTTGAAACATGCAAGCCTCGACTCGTCCTCTGCGGGCATATCCATGAGGATCCAGGGGTGACACAACTAGGGGGCACAACCGTGTTGAATTGCAGTCTGGGGAAACGAACAGAAGGAGCAATCGTTGAAATAAACGATACTGTAAAGGTCACCATCCTAGATTGAGTTCATCAAAAAAAGAGGGATATAGCCCCGAACGGATTCGAACCGATGTCACGAGAACCAGAGTCTCGTATGATTGACCGCTACACTACGGGGCTAAAATTCTATCAATAGAGTTCCTTTTATCGCCTGAGCTAGATGATAGGAATTTGATATTCCTTATGTAATTTTCTATCCCTTTTAAAAAAATATTTATCGTATCAGAGAATTACATTGCATACAATACGGTTGGTGTGATCTATAAAGGTTGATATTATCGGCGGAAGCATTAGCGGCCTGAGCACAGCAATCTCTCTCAAAGACCATGACCCTGAAATCGAGGTGGTGGTCCACGAAAAATATAAAGAAATTGGTTACAACCATGAGGGACGACGATGCGGCGAGGCGCATTCGGTGGAACGCGAATGGATAAAATGGAAACCAGTGGGAAAAAGCATTTATAACACCATCCGTCACGCCGATGTCATGATTGGCAAGAAACAGTATGTTACTGAAAGACCTCCGAACGTAGCTTTTATTCTGAACCGGCAAGAATTCATCTGTCAATTAGCCAGGGATGCAGAGAAAGGCGGTGCAGTGCTTCAAACAAATGATAAAATAAAATCTGTTGATAACCTCGATGGGGACGTTATCGTTGATGGTTCAGGGTGCCCAAGCACCTTGAAACGGGAACTTAATTTAGGTACAGGGTTTGTCGGGTCAACGTATCAAGAAACACTAGAAGATGCGAACTGTTTTAAATGCGATACCATACAAATTATTTTCACTATCCCTGCTGGTTATTTCTGGATATTCCCACGCAACCCTGAGAAAAAAGAGATAAACATAGGGGTTGGAACCTTTGGGAATTTCGGCTATAACCTCCGAGAACAGTTGACATCGTTCAAAGAAGACCATCATATCTCAGGAGCTGTCAACTACGTCGTCAGCGGATTGATACCGCTAGGGTTGCAACGTCCATTTCTCTACAGAAATATTCTCTTTGTCGGTGATGCTGGTGTTGGGACGTTCCCTTTCACCGGCCAGGGGATTTATCGAGCTCTGATGAGTGGGGAGATCGCAGGGCGATGTATTGCACACAGGAAAATAAGAAAGTATCCGTCGATCATCCGGAAAGAGTTCCTGCAGTGGGACGTGATTGGTTCGATGTATATCAAGATGAATTTGGTATTTCGAAAGATTAACCCAGCATTGTTTTTAACGTCGCTGAATTTTTTAGCCAGACAAGGAAAACAGTTGGATTTACTTTCCCCCTAGTGGTGTGTTGGTCTGGCTTATTTTAAAAAAAATGTCTGTCGTTAAGGAGAGATGCTTGATTTTTTATAAGAGATGTTGACCTTTTTCAAATAGGATGTGTTGGATCAGTATGGAAACAAACTTTGTCCTATACGTGGAACGATCTGAGTTAAAAAAGCAGATAATGCCACTGTTCTCTGATTGATCCATATACATGCGAGTATGCAGTCCAGGGATATCACCGCTATGCCCGATGTACGCGTTTTTCTCAACAGGTCTTTTTACAATCATCCATCCAAGTCCATAGTGAAAATTGTAGTAGATATTTCCTGGTGGTTGTATGGTATGCATGAGTGCCACGGTTTCATTCTGGAGGATCCGCGTTCCGTTATAGACGCCGTGATTCATATGTGCGATGAGGAAATGGGAAAGATCACCAACAGTCGTCATCAATCCTCCTATAGGATAGTGGAGGAGTTGGTAGTAGGGGAGTTTCTCATAGGTTCTGTTTTGATAGAGGTAGGGTATAGCGACGTCATCGACGGGTAAATCAGGGAGACGAAAGCTCGTATGCGTCATCGCTAGTGGCGTGAATATATGGTCGTTACAGTATTCGTAGAATGGTTGGCCGGAGAAGAGTTGCACTAAATAGGCGACAAGGTCAAAATTGATGTTCGCATATTGCATGTATTCCCCAGGGTGATGTTTGATATCCCAAATCTCCGGGGTATAGTAAGCACCGCCAGGGAGAAGGTATTCGTCAAGCCAGGGGCTAGGGTACCAGGGTATAGGAGGAGGCTGTGAGTAGTTGAACCAATGATACGACAAGGGGTCAGGGTTCAGGCTTGAGGAATGAGAAAGAACCATCTGAATAGTGATAGGATCCGTAGGAAAATTCGGGTTTCTCAGGCTGAATGGGAGATACATGTTGATGTCGTCATCGAGTTGAAAGAATCCTTGTTCATAGAGTTGCATAAGTGCTGTACTCGTGACTGTCTTTGTGATGGAGGCAACTACATAGATAGTATGGTTTGTCGCTGGTTTCTGCTGGCCGAGGTCGTACAAGCCGTACCCTTTCCCCCATATGATTGTAGTATTTTTAATGACGCAGGCGGACATACTGGGATAGTGGCCGATTTTGAGTAACATGATGATGAGACGATCAAAAGATGCATCATTGTTTGAAGCGTGATATTGGAATCCTTGTTGAGCTGTTTTCTGTTGGAATGAGAGTGCTGCAGAAAGCGAAGTTGAAAAAAGGAGGACAAAGAGGAAGAGGCCGATGAGTTTTATTTTCATAAGATATTCTAATTATAATACATGATTGAGGACTTTGAATAACCTGCTTCTATATGGTCTTTGCTGTTTTCATGACTGAAAACAGCTTGAAATCACCGTTCTCGTCAGTATTTTTACCTATCTTTTCTTGTTTTTCTTTCAGATTTTCTGATTGCCTACA
>DATLAF010000033.1:0-19464 GCA_035527635.1 Thermoplasmatota archaeon
TATTATAACTAAAAATCCTAAACCTATACCTAGTCGTGGTATTTGGTTATATGTTGGTGGTTCAGGTCTAGGGAACTATACAAGGATTCAGGATGCGATTGATAATGCGAGTAATGGGGATACTGTTTTTGTTTATGATGATTCCTCACCATATTTTGAATATGTGAATATTAATAAAATGATTACTCTGGTTGGTGAGGATAAGAATACCACTGTGATTGATGGTAGTAATAAATTCAGTGTTATCAAAACATCCGTTGATGGAATTGTTCTTACTGGTTTTACTATACAAAACAGTAAAAGCGAAGGAATAGTTATTCAATCGAATGGAAATCAAATCCTTGACAATATAGTAAAGAACATTGGAGAAGGTATGATTCCTGGAAGTGGTATTTATCTGGGTGAATATAGTAACAATGTAATCAGAAATAATGAGATAATCTACAATAATGGATTTGGAATAGAAATAAGTGCGGATGAAGATGCGTATAATAATCTATTCACCAATAATTTCATAGCACACAATCTCGGAGTTGGAATATTTGATAATAATAGAGAAGTAGGAACAATTGCTACGTGGAATGTTATTGCGGATAATGGGGACTCTGACTATGCTTGGCATTGGGGTATATATAAACATTTTTCGTATAGCATTTACCATCACAACGACTTTCTTTTCAACTACGAACATGTCGATTTATCGATGAATGGCCATGGTAACACCTGGGATGACGGTTCCGCAGGTAACTTTTGGGATGACTGGGAACAAAATCCAGGATATCCAAATACTTATATTATAATGAATGCGTCTCCATGGAATCCAGATGAAATCGATTATCATCCTAGTGCCATACCTTATAGCGACAGACCTGTTGTAGGTTTATCACCGAAACATTATTACGCCTTAATTGACGAACCTATTTATTTTATTGCAAACACGAGTGTAGAACTAGATTCCGTTTCATGGTATTGGGAATTTGGTGACGGAACAACATCTGATGAAGCTTGTCCAATACACTCCTATAACTCATCTGGTTTCTACCGTATTAACGTAACAATAACTGATAACAAAAGTAGAAGCGACACATCGTACTCTGATATACGTATTGGAATAGCGCCAAATATACCAACTATAACAGGTCCGACAACAGTAAAAGTTGGGGTATTAAACAATTATAAGATTGTTACTACTGACCCTGATGGAGACGATGTCTATTACATTGTCCATTATATGGAATTTTGGGGGGAAATGCCCTTTATCACAGAGTATACAATTGGTCCGTATAAATCTGGAGAAGAAGCTGTTACTGAAATCACGTGGAAGACAAGAGGCGATAATATACTATATGTCAAAGCAAAAGATGACGCTGGATTGGAGAGTGACTGGGGGACACTAGATGTAACTATACCTAAAATATATTCGTTCAATTCATTGTTCCTACATTTATTAGAACGATTCCCGAATGCATTCCCAATATTGCGGTATATGATTGGATGTTATGAGTGAGTATAGAACATATTTATAGGAGAACATTGTTATAAAATTGTAAAGGAGGAAAAATTATGAAAAAGAAAGGAATGAAAAAAATTCTTATATTATGTGCAATAATAGTGATACTTTTACTACAGAGTTCTCTTGCATCAGCACAGTCTCAAAAGGATTATCAGAAACAAGGTCTTTTTGGTTTTCAATTCGCTATGACTATTTCATGGAGTGGGAATGAAACACAAGAACCTATTCATCCTGGAGAAGTCAGAACAGTTCTTGTCCATGTTGCCTATTCGGTAGTTCGTGGAGCATTCGGGGGTATACTCTTACGTCTTCTTGAAAGCAGACCATTTCCCTTGCGACTTTCGATAGTAGATAAACCTGATTGGTGCACAGCTCAACTCTCCATTGAAGACTTTATCGGTGTGATTCAACCTGATATGGTACAAGAGGTATACTCCCTGTTAAACATACAACTCAGCGAGGGCGCTCCTCTTAATCATACGCTTGGATATGTTAAAATCCATGGTTCTATAGAGAGCATAAAAGGGCCATTCAATATATTAACCATTATCCAGGGATTTGACATAAACGCTACACTATCATTTGTGACGGACTCGTAATAGAAAATATCAACGAATCAAAGAAGTATAGTTGGTATATCAATGAAAAGTAAATGTTTGGCGGTTGGAATCATTCTCTTGTTCGTTGGTATAACTATCAATCCAATCACAGGAAGTGTGAACCAATCGGATGATTGCTACCCAATTTTTAAAGGGACACCAGGTCGAAATGGATGGTATATAAGTCCTCTTATTGTGACTTTCGTTTATGATTCGATAAATGTCACTGACATACAATCGTGGTTGAATGAGTCTTGGATACCATATGATGGACCGTTTAACATCACTGAACAAGGTGAACTCCCTCTTTTTAAATGGCGATATCACGATAAGAGAATTGGAAGTGAATGGATTAATGCCCAGTGTTATTGCCCATTAATACCTGATTTTGACAAACCATTCCTAACTGTTAGTATCCAGCGGAAAGGGTTTTTCTTTTGGAAGAAATACATCATTACTGCTAATGCCCAAGATAATCTGAGTGGTATGGATTATGTGGAATGCTATTTTAATGGTCAACTTCTTGGCAATATTTCGGGAGCAGGACCGTTGTATAAATGGACTTTAAAACCAGTTCCTCGTAGGCAAACTCTCACTTTCAAGGTTGTGGCTTACGATTGTGCTGGTAACTCTAATGGTGACGAAATCATTAAACCAAAATATTTACTCAAATAGTGTACTGAATAAGGAGATGTTGTGCAGTTAGAATCATTATCTTTTTTTGGAATTGATTGAAAAAAGCCTATCTGAAATTGTCGGATGATATAAAAGAACTCAAAAAATATATTCCTAAGAACCTGCTCCATTATATTATAATAAGAAGAAAAATCATTCTTTTCTCAACTTAATAGAGATGTACATGCATTTTGTTCTCCAAGGATATTCTTTTATAGGTGAATAGTGATATAAAATCATATCACGGGGTAGGAAAGAATATGGATAAACGCCCATTGATTGGAGTAATTCTCTGTGCTGTGGCTCTTCTTGTTCTGGGTTCATTGAGTAATGTGGTTGGGTATCAGACCGTCCAATCATCAAACCAGCAAATCAGAAAAGAAGAAGTCAATCAGAGAGAGTTTTTATTCCAGACCATCATTGATATGGTGAACAACAAGGAGATACAGCGAATCATTCTCAAATCCCAGATGAGTAGAGGGATATTCCCAACATCAGAGATTCCTGTTGTAACAAAGAACCAGCTCAAGCAGATGTATTTCCTCGGTTTGATACTTTCAAAGGTTGTCAGTAAATCAAGGATGCAATCAATGGTTCAACAGAATCAATTAATTAATGCAGAGATACAAAAGGAAATATCTGCTGTTATTGAGAAGGATGCAACACTAGACCTTTTGCGTAATTGTAAAACAAGAGCAACTGTTCTCTTCTAACCTCCCTGACTTGCTGTTCTTACTCTGATTGTTCGGTGAAATTCACCAGACCACAGACGATAGACGTCATACGATCGTATCGTGTAAGTCTGTTTCTAAATTCTTGTCCCATGATCTGGAATTTCTTCATTCTTCCTATCGTGTGTTCCACGATAACCCGTGCTTTCCTCTGTTTTTTGTTGTATCGTTTCTCCTGTTTGGTGAGTTCTTTTCCTTTTGGTTTTTTCACAGGAATATGTACGTTCAAATCAGGGTAGTCTTTTTCAATTCCGTAATAACCAAGGTCAACACCGACTTTCACTTCTGGTGGTATTGGTGGTGGACCGGTTTTCTTGAACACGTCATAGTCATGTTGTTTTCCATTCCGGTGTTTGGTCTTATGCATGATTGCTCCTTTCTTGTTGACCATGATCTGTGTCTTCACAGTATGTTTCTTCTTCTTACCGGAGTAGTAATTCTTCCGTCGTCTCTTATTCTTGGGTCGGGGTATCTCCTGCTCGGTGGCATCGATGAACGCTTTCATTTCAGGAAACAGCTCCAATAGTTCCTCAAGAGTTCCAATCCGCCGTGTTTTCTTTGTCATCTTCTCCGGTATCGGAATACAGCTTCTTATCACTGGCTCTATACACTTGACATCTCGACTAATCGTGCTCTGATCCAAACCGAACAGATATCCTAAAAGCTCATTGACGACGTACAATCGATAGTACATCAACGCCATCAACATCCGATCTTTTACAGACCGCTGAAACTTCCGCCCAGCTCCAATAGCCCGTTTCCTGTTTTTCCGCCCAAGTCGCTTCTGCTCTTGCTTAGGATATTGTTGCTCTATTTTTGCATAGAGTACATTACCTTGATCTAGGGTAAGTCCAGTGAATGTCCTAAATACCTTTGGTTTTCTTGCTAACTTCTCATAGCTAAACATTGTTGCATCCCATCCTACGAAAAAAAGGTATGTTATATGGAGTAATAATTGTTATTGTGCAAAAGGTCTACTCAATAGGGAGTTGACACAATTATCAAACTCCGAGTGTGATTGTGAAAACGAGAAAACAACTGGTTTATGGAAATTCCCAGTTACTTGTATGGGATTATATCTAATATTTATGTTTTTCTATACTCTCTATCTTTTTGATGTTCGTATTGGATATGAGTTTGCTGTTTTATTAGATGGAATAGGGACCGATTTAGATTGTTTTTGGGCTCCATTTATGAAGATGTGAATCAAATGAAAAGGAAATGGTTAGCGATTGGAATCATTCTCTTGTTTGTTGGTGTATAACGAACATTTAAAGATGAAAATCTGAGTTCCTATATGGAGAATGTACTTTTCAAAGCGTAACGAATACGAGGTAGTAACGGGCTTATGCCCTAAAAAATCATCAATAATCGTATAAAGCGTAATTTCAATTCGTTTAGCAATTATGTTAGAAGATGTAATTGAACAAATTTTACATGAGATGGATGCAAAAATCAAGAGGTTAGCTTACAAGTATAAGGATGCCGACAAAGAACGTAAAAAGAAAATGTATGGAGATATTGGTGAAACGTTTGTTGGAAGAGGGATAAAATTTGGGTTAATAGATTTTGGATTTGATTATGGTCGCACTGATACGCCATGTTCATTTAAAATAAAACGCCAGCATGGCGCTGATTCAGATGGATTGCATGGGGTAGATTTTAAAGTCGATATAAAAGATGAAAATAATGAGATGCATACTGTTCTTGTAGAAGCGAAGAATTGGGGTGATTATCTAATCTCCAGTGATATGTTTATTAACCAGATACTTCCTCGATTTACTGACGTTGATAAAAAACATGAATGCTACTGGTTTGTCACTTTAAATTGTGCATCCTATAGAAGTATTCTTTTCTCATGTATGATGCATGGTATAAATGTTATTCCTCTTGAAGGTAAAATAACAGAAACATCTGATTTAAATGAATTTATTAGACCTGCGATAGAAAGTTTTGTTAATAGTTTCTGTCAAGCAATTCTGGATATAATCAGCTGTGAAAAATGCATAAAACCAGCACCAGATAAGATGGATTTACCTACCAAAACAGACAAAATAAAATACTATCTACGAAAAGGATACCCTGATAAGATTATTTGCTTGAAGTTTAGCATCAAACAAGGTCATCTGAGTAAAATTAAAAATCAGATGAAAAAAGATGGTGAGTGGATATTGGATAGACGGTCAAAGGAAGCAGAAGAAGATAAATTGCTTTAAAATGGAGTATTTAAAGGAGGGGGCAGGTAATAAGTAAGTATAGGTATAAGAGAAGAGATAAGATATGTATGCTGTATGTATAGTAAATACCCATATGATATGGTAGTTTACCTCTTTATATAGTCAGTATAACGTTACGATATATACACGAGACTTAGTTGTGTTTCTAGGGGTCTTTTTACTTAAGAACAGGGTATGCTTTCCTTGTGTACGCTGAAGCTGATTTTATATAGAATCAATGAGTATGCATACGTATGGTGAAGAAACATCTGAATCTACTGATTGATGCTGGTTTATTACAAAAAGCAAGAGACAATGGATTAGTTATTAGTAAGTTTCTTGAGGTAAAACTACAGGAGTATTTCCAGTTTATAGATATGGTTAGCAAACCACAAGGTTTTTCTCAAAATCAATCAGTGGGCCTGTTGCGATTTGAACGCAAGTCTATGGCTCCCGAAGCCACAAGGATACCAAGCTACCCCACAGGCCCGACGAATGTTGCGTAGCAAAAAGAAAAAACAGATAAAAGAGTTTTCGGTGTGATCCAATGTATTAAAGACCTTTGAGGAGCTTACGAAATTCTTCGTATTTCTTCGTCAGAATGGTTATGGATTCTTGTAACGCGGCTTTCGCACTCATTGATCCATCGGTCTCAAAGCTGAACAGCAGTTTTGTAGGATCCCTTGTTATCGTGATATAATCTTCCTTGTTTTTGTCAACATATGACTCTAACATCGATGCCTTTGAAGGGTCTTTTAATTCTAGTTTATCTCCTTTGAGTTCTACCAGATCCTTGGGGAGATCCTCGATGAATGCGGTTACTTCACTCATGCGTTTTTTATCAACGGTGAAATTTGTTTCCATACGGTATCGTGGCGCAAGAACCACCTGCCACTTCGCATGATCCCGTCCTCGTCCAAGAACTGCTTCAACCTCTAAAATCACCCGTTGATCCTTCATCAGGTCAACGATTGGAATCGTGGTTTCTGTAATCGCAAAGCTTGGGTGCTCCGGCTGTAAATCACCGGAATACACGACACCTTCCCCTTCTTTACTAAGGGTATAGCGCACGGTACAACTCGGGCATCCTTTTCCTTCGCATTTACATTCATTACGAAACGCTAGAATCTGTAAATCGGTTGGAATGGGAATTAAGCCTAATCGATGAGAAATCAACTCATCAAACAAGGCACTTGTGTTATCATAGATAATGACGTCATCGATTGCGAGTTTCGGTAGCTCTGCAAGCATCACGCGTCTCAAAGAGTTCACAAAGTACACACCGGTGTCCTCTAATTTCAATACTCCTTTGTTTCCTTTCAATTCTATGGTTTTGACTTTCATAAGTCCACCTTAGATACGACGTCCTCGTTTTCCACCTTTCGGTTTACATCCATCGTGTGGATGCGGTGTCACATCTTCAATCGTCCCAATCCGCAAACCAGAACGGACAAGTGATCGTATCGCGGTTTGTGCCCCACGACCGGGGTTCCCGCCTTTCTTCCCACCTTTTCCGCTGATTTTGATATTCACACTGTCAAATCCTTTTTCGATAGCAGCTTCTGCTACCACCTGTGCGACTTTCATCGCAACGTACGGTGACCCTTCATCTTTTGCTGATTTTGTCACCATCCCACCAGAGCATTTTGTAATCGTCTCAGCACCGGTGGTGTCTGTTATGGTAATAATGATATTGTTAAAAGAAGAATAAATGTGTGCTACTCCTTTTCGTGCCATGGTTTATGCCTCCTCTGTTTTCTTTTCTTTTTTTGGATGTTCCTTTGGCTTGCCTGTGTGTTTCACTGGTTTTTCCTCTGTTGGTTTCTCTGCCGCTGGTTTTTCCACCACAGGTTTTTCTACTACTGGTTTTTCTACTACTGTTTTCTCAACCGCTAATACTGGTGCAGGCTCTGCGGGTGGTGGTGATATCGCCACTACAGCGACTGCTGGTTGCACTGCAGGTACCGTAGGTGGTGATGCTTTTTCTTGTTTTAGGGGAACTACCACAGCAGGTTTTTCCTCAGCTGGTGCTTTTAAAGGGACTCCACCCTCAGTCCTATACGTCTCGCCTTTTGGTCGTGCGGGATGTGACAGTTCATTCAAGGGTGATCGAATCGTATACTGGATTTGACTTTCATCATCTTTCCCAACCATGTAACTTGGGATCGTGACTTTCCTGCCACTCACTGCCACATGACCATGGGATATCAACTGACGGGCTTGGTATGGAGTACTCGAAAATCCTTTGAGGTAAACCAGGGTTTGTAACCGTCGAGAAAGAACTGATTCGGTTTCAAGGGCAAGGACATCATCAAGAGACGCCCCCATCGAAAGGATGCCCATGCGGGTTAAATGAAGGAGCAGCTGGTCGCTTTCTTTTTTCGCCTGTGGATTTGATGTTCCGACTTTTGCAAGGAGTTCCCTTGCTTGCTCTCGATGTTTTCCTAGGTAGGTCTTTGCCTTCCAGACCTCCTTGTGGTTTTTCAAGCCGTATTTTTTTATAAGCTCTCGTTCGGATTTGATACGGTTTTCTTTCCAAGGATGCAAGGGGGTTTCATATTTTTTTCTCGGGAATTTCTGACTGCTCATCTACACCACTCCTATTTCTCCTTAGTCTCTTCTTTTTTGCCAGATGCTGCTGGTGCTTCCCTTCGTTTCGAGACGCCTAACGCTAAACCTTTTCGTCCATTGGAACTTGTACGCTGTCCCCGTACTTTCAGCCCGAGCTCGTGACGGACTCCTCGGTAGGATCGTATCATTTTCATCATGTTGATGTCATCGCGAAGCCGTGCGGTGACATCGTTGCCAATCAGATGGATGTCTTCGCCTGTGTACATGTCCTTCTGATAGTTCAGCATCCATTCAGGAGCGTAATCATCGATATTCTCTAAAACCTCTTTGAGTTTTTCAATCTCAGGTTCTGGTAAATTACCGAATTTTAATTTCCGCTCAACCCCGGCGGTATCCGCGATGAACGTTGCCATATGTCTCCCGATCCCTTTTATCTGGGTGAGACCTTGAACGATATTGCTTTCACCGTTGATATCTGTGTTTACGATACGGATGATATAGTTAAAATTCTCATCATGTTCTTTTTTCTTAGCGGGTTCATCTCCCTTGAAAGATTGTTTTCCTTTTTTCTCTTTTTTCTTTTGTTGATCTGGTTGTGCTGCCTTCTGGTCAGGTGGTGGAACGTTTTTTCTTTTCTCTTCAGAAGTCCCTTTCACCTCTGAATGTTTTGCATCTGTCGACTCTTTGTTTGAGTGTTGTTTTTTCTCTTCTGGTGATTTATCATTTTCTGCCAAGATGATACCCCGCTTTGGTGTACAAGCTTTCTCTATATAGTATTCTGGATACTACAAGAAAGTATTGCCAATAATAAAAGAGGCTATATTTAAGGATAACTCTTGTAATGAATTGGGACACGTGAAGGTTCTGTCACCGTAATTCATAAATGCAGTAAACATATCCCCCATAGTGAGTTGGCTACCATGCCGAAAACAAAATGGACACAGATAGAAGAAATATTAACAGGAGAATATACCGGAAAAACAATCCATAGTCGCGGATGGATTTATCGGACTCGCAGCAGTGGCAATATTGTTTTTATGACGCTCCGTGACGTCACCGGAGTTCTTCAGGCGACGGTGAAAAGAGGTAATCTCCTCGACACAGAGTTTGAAGATGCACTCAAAGCACTTATCGAGTCATCCGTGCAAATCACAGGGATGGTGAAAGAGGATAAACGAGCCCCTGGTGGCTTTGAACTGCAGGTGACAAGTCTTACGGTGGTCAATTTCGCAGAACCGTTCCCTATCACAAAGGATCAAAGCCCGGAGCTTCTCCTTGATCAGCGGCATCTGTGGATCCGATCGCGAAAGTTAACCTCGATTTTGAAGGTTCGTTCGACGGTTGTTGGAGCGATCCATTCGTTTTTCAGGGATCATGGTTTCTATGAGTACGATGCTCCGGTGCTGCAGCCAAACCAGTGTGAAGGTGGCTCAACGCTCTTTGAAGTGAAATATTATGAGGATAAAACCTACCTGTCGCAGTCCTGGCAGTTGTATGCAGAGGCAGGAATCTTTACGTTAGAAAAAATCTATAACATGGGGCCGACGTTTCGTGCGGAGAAATCCAAGACGTCCCGGCATCTCTCTGAGTTTTGGATGGCGGAGATGGAAGCAGCCTGGATGGATCTCTCCGATGTGGTCGCTATCGCAAAAGAAGAAGTACAATTCATACTAGCTCAAGTGCTGCAGAAAAACAAGAAAGATTTAGAGGTACTTGGTCAGGATATCGTAAAACTTGAAGAAATTGTCGCATCGGAGTTTCCCACCATCACATATACTGATGCATTGCGTATCCTGAAGGATAAGGAAGGCATGAGCATCGAATGGGGAAAGGATCTGCGGACCATTGAAGAAGACAAGCTGATGAACCATTTCAAAACCCCGGTGGTGGTGACCAATTATCCTCTTGAGATCATGGCGTTCTACAAACCAAAAGATGAAAAAGACCCAAAGACAGCATTGTGTTTTGATATGATTGCCCCCGAGGGGTATGGCGAAATCATTGGCGGGTCCCAACGAAGCACGGATATCGCATCGATGACCGAGCGGTTACAGCAGATGGGTGAGAACGTGGCCAACTATCAATGGTATTTTGATTTGCGACGTTTTGGTTCTGTCCCCCATGCAGGGTATGGTCTTGGTGTGGAGCGGCTCGTGGCCTGGATTTGTAAAGCGGAGAACATCAAGGATACGATTCCATTCCCGCGGACGCTGTTGCGTTTTCGGCCCTAGACAAGTGGTTGATATGAAAACAAGAGTACAGGTCATCATTTCAGGTCGGGTGCAAGGGGTCTGGTATCGTGCAAGCACCAAACAAAAAGCAGAAGAGTTAGGAGTATCTGGTTGGGTAAAAAACACCGGTGATGGAAACGTTGAGGCGGAATTTGAGGGGGATGAACCAGCGGTTCAGGCGATGATTGCCTGGTGTCGGAGAGGACCACCGCTTGCAAAAGTCTCTGATGTGAAGATCTCACGTAGGTCGGTTGGTGGTAAATGTCAAGGTTTTACTATCCTTCATGATTGAACCGTTCTCTTAATTTTTTTATTTATCATCTTTTACGCAGAGTTTTTGTCTGGTTCGTTCTGAAGGTCTCCCTTCTTTTTTTTATTTCTGAGGGGAAAGGGATTTTTTTTAGAAGAGAAGAGAGAGGAAAATACGAAAAAAAGATAAGGGGATACCTCTCGCCTCTCCTCACAAACCAGCGCACATCAGATATCACTATATAAACCTATTTCAATACGTGTTAACACGGAACAAACAAGGAGATTTGTGACAACCAGTATTCAGACAACAAAAAATACAACATCAGACAAAACAGAAAAACAAAAGAAAGACAACGAAAACTTAAGTCTTTCACCGAAAAAAAAAAAGAATCATTGCTCAGGTTCTTCTTTTTTTACTTCTTTTTCAACTGCTTTTTTCTCTTTTTTCTCTTTTTTCTTGTCTTTTTCTTCTTTTTTCTTCTCTTTTTTCTCAGCTTTTTCGTGGATGTGCTGTTTCTCTCGCACAATACCACCCTGCAGGACACGGATTCGCGCGCTCATCGAATGAATATGCTCATCATGATGCCGCTTCTTTAAATTAAACTCAGCTTTCGTAATCTTTTTACTCTCACATTTTGCTTCCAATTGCGCGATTTTCAGTTCTTCTCTTTCGATTTTTTTCTGCAGCTTTGCGATGTTCTTTTCCAATCGTTCAATGAAGCCCATGCTTTTTACTCCCTATTTTCTTTCCATAATAAACAATTTCGGGATACACTTACAACGAATCCACAATAAATATGGTGCTTATATAAGTTTCAGCGAAACGATTTTTCCACAATCAAAGAAACAGCAGAGAATACTCTAGAAAAGATTTCTCTGTCCAGTCTTTGCCTGAAGCTCCGGATACACAACTGGTTGGAAAACCTCAGGCACATTGGGATTTCTCTGCTTTGATGTAATCAACCGTGAGATAGTAAACGCCTCCATCTTCTTCTCATCATACGGGGATAACAACACTTGCGCTGCTTCCTTCTTCAACGAAACACGAATCCATTCTTCCTCGTTTTCCCTTCGCAGAATGACCGGCATACGTTTCTTCTTATTATGGATCTGTTCCATCAACGGGTTCGCTTTCGTGGTAATCACCGTATAGGTATGAAGCTCCTCTGCTGTTTCCGGGTTTTTCCAACAGTCCCACAGACCAGCCATCGCAAACGGCTCATGGTTTTTCAGTCGGATGTAATACGGGTAGTTCTTCCCCTGGTACTCCTGCCATTCGAAAAAACCATCAGTGAGCACCAGACAATGCTTCTGTTCCGCAGCAAGACGAAAGGACGGTTTCTCAAAGATGCTCTCCGCACGGGCGTTCATCGTTTTCAACCGTATTTCCTCAGCGGTCTTCTGATCCTTTACCCAAAAAGGAATCAACCCCCAGGTGAACAACTGGATTTGCTTTGGGTTTTCGTTCGTAATCACCGGGAGTTTAGGAAGATTGAAACTTGAGACATGATATTGCCTTTTAAACGGTACGTTCTCAAGAAATACCGCAGAAAATCGCTTCACCAACGAATCAGGGCCGGGGACTGAATAGCGATAACACATATGATTCTCCTACATATCGTATAGAGCTACTTCCTTTTCTTCTTTTTCTCTTCTGCTGACTGCTGGAGAGGATAGATATTCCTCCATGCCTTCTTCGCGCGCTGTCCAAACGATGTCATAGCAGCGGAGAGTGTATCTGGGTTTTTATAATTCCATTCAAGATGAATGAAAGTATTCAAGGAACAGAAAAAAGGATAAGAAGACAACAATCGTTCTCAGAATCAATGACTACGGTCTACGTTGGGACATCAGGATGGTCATATGACTGGAACATTGGAAACTCCCTTGACTGGTACATCAAAGAATCGCGATTAAACGCCATTGAGTTAAACATGAGCTTCTATCGATTCCCCTACCCAAACATGGTCAAATCCTGGGCGACAAAAGGCAAAAGCCTTGCGTGGATCGTGAAAGTCCATCGGTCCATTACCCATTTTCAAAAACTCAGCAAATCATCCGTCGAGAGCTTTCAACGGTTCAAAAAACTCTTCACGCCATTAGAAGACCTAGTGCATTATTATCTCTTACAACTCCCACCCGCCTTCACCGACATCACTACATTAGAGCACTTCATCGAAAAAACAGGGACAGAAAAACTCGCTGTCGAATTCCGTCATCCCACCCTGTTTACCAACGAACTCATCAGCTGGGGGAAAAAACACGGTATTCTCCTCGTCAGTATCGATGCACCAAAACTTGCAAGAACCATCATGAGCAAGGATGTTGTCTACGAACGAATCCATGGTCGGACCGAATGGTACTCCCATGATTATTCAGATCAGGAGCTCCAAGAGATACAAACACGTATTCTTACCAACAACCCAAAAACAGTGTACGTCTTTTTCAACAATAATCATGCGATGCTTGAGAATGCGATGCGAATGAACCAACTTCTCCGATAAGAACACAAGCATCTCTTAGAATACTTTCACTCACCTCTGATTCAGCTTTTTAAGACAGAACCGCTTATGCTTTCTTTCCTACACCTATTTTAAGGGAGGCAGATTCCATGAAAAACAACCGTGCAGCACAGGATACTAAGATCGCTCATACGAACACATCCGTTGTCCAGGTCGTGCGACCTGACATCATCGTCTCTTCAGGGATAGCAGAGCTGGACCGTCTCTGTGGTGGTTTTAAAGCAGGGGAAATGACACTCGTTGATGGGAACAGCGGCCTTATCGCAAATCTGCCAGACCAGCTCTGCGTCAACACCTACCGAACGTTCCGGAGTGAAACGATCTACATTGACGGTGGGATGCGGGCCAATCCATATCAAATCGCCCGGTACGCACGCATGGCCGAGCTAGATCAACTGGAGGTATTACAGAATGTGGTGATGAGCAGAGCGTTCACCGTCTACCAACTTTCCACCATCATCCAAGAACTGCTCGAGCCGATGATCCAGAAACGCAGTCCACGAACCCTTCTTATCGGGATGCTGCCTGCGCTGTACCTCGACCCTGAGATCCCTGTCCAGGAGGCACAGACGCTGCTTTCATCGGATCTTCAGAAGATACAGGATCTCACTATCAGATACCATCTCATCACGGTGTTTACCAATGTGGATACGATGCCGCTCTCGCCATCAAGAGGCCTGGGGAAAAGACTGTATGACAGCGTCAATGAAATCGTACGAATGAAACAGTTCGAACAATGTACATCCCTTGAGCTGGTCAAGAAACAGAAGAGCGCGACGATTGTTCGTGGTGCAGAAAGCCAACTCCGTCTGGAAGAGTTTGGGATGGTGAGCTGATGGGCCGGACGGTCCCAACGTTCCGCATGGTCGTAGAATCATTCGGGTGGGAATGGAATGATTTCAAACGCGCGCTACGCAATATCGACCAGGAGGCGTTCGATGAGCTCATCAACCATGCGCGGAAACACGCAGCAGCAGGCAGTAACATCAGCAACCCCAACCCGTTCGAGCCAATCGTGATGTCTATTTTAGTGGAACATGAGAAAACACTACGGATGCTCCGAGAGTATGTTGCGCGGGACCATCCTTGACGTGCACCCGGACTATGAGAAAAACGTCATGGTCACCTGGCTGCTGCAAAACGGCAAAGCAACCCGAGTTGAAGAGTCGTACGAGCCCTGTTTTTACGTACATACACCGTCAACAGATATCTCCGCACTGGCGAAGGCGTTAGAACTGCTACCGCAGGTGAAACGACTGCAGCTGACCCCTGCAAAACTTACGCTTGGCTCACCAAGGCATACCATGGTCTTAGAAGTCGTACCAAAAACCATGCACTCGCTGCATACACTGGCACGCTTGATAGACTCTTGGGGTGGTTTTCATATGTATCAGTTGTTCAATGTTGATATACGTCTTCCCACCAGGTACCTTCAGGAACGTGACGTGTTTTGCCATGCGCAGGTAACATGGGACGGGAGACGATTCGCTTGTGAGGATGAGCAATGGGCACTTGATTATGAGGTACCCTTCCTTAAGATACTGCGTCTTGGTCTAGTACCAAAAAAAGAAGGAGTCCCGTCGTTTCAGGAGCAGCTCCCCGGGATAACTGTAAATGACGAGGTAATCAAAGAAGACAATGAAACAGATACGATTCTTTCCGCACTAGATCGGATCCAGCAGAGTAACCCTGATGTGATTGCAACCGTCAATGGCGACAGCCTGTTGTTTCCGTTTTTGTATCATCGTGCGAAAATCTGCGGTATCGAACATCTGATGAATCTGGGCAGGGAGACAAATCAGAGAAAAAACAACCTACGACCTGTGAAAAAAGCAAAATCGTATTTTAGTTACGGACGGATCGTGTATCGACCCGCGTTCTACACGCTGCAGGGCCGGGTTCATCTGGATACCGCGCAGTCGTTCTTCTACAGGGAAAGCGGGTTTCGCGGTATTCTTGATATCGCACGATGTTCGAACATCCCTGTGCAACTGCTCTCACGCCTTGGCCCGGGGACCGCCATCAGTCAAATTGAAATCAACGCCGCGATGAAAAAAGGATACCTCGTCCCCTGGAAGAAAAACATGCCGGAGAACTGGAAGACTGCAGAGGAGCTACTCATCGCGGACCGGGGCGGGCTGGTTCTTGAGCCCGTGGTCGGTCTTCATGAGGATGTTCTCGAGTTGGATTACGCCTCGTTATACCCCAACATCATGGTGGTTCATAACATCAGCCCTGAGACAATGCTGTGTTCCTGCTGCCCTGACTCCATCAAGCGTGTGCCTCAACTTGGCTATCATATCTGCCAGAGGCAGAAAGGATTGCTCCCGGAGGTCCTAGAACCGATTTTACAACGCAGGTTCTGCTTCAAGGCACGAGCAAAAAACAAACAGTACGACCCTGCGGTCTACACGGAGCTACAGAAGGCATGGAAATGGGTCCTGGTGGTCTGTTTCGGGTACACCGGGTATCGGAACGCCCGGTATGGACGCATCGAATGTCATGAGAGCATCACTGCCTTCAGCCGTGATATCCTGCTGACCGCATCTGAGGTCGCGCAACAAGCAGGTTATGAGGTGCTCCATGGCATTGTGGACTCGCTCTGGGTCAAAGGCGCCCCAGGGTGCATCCGTCCGTTTCATCTCTCCAGAATGATCAGTACCCGTACCGGAATTCGTATGGATGTGGAAGGCCGTTATAAATGGATTGTGTTTCTGCCCAGTAAAGCCACCGGGGTCGGTGCATTAACGAGGTACTATGGGATGTTTGAGAATGGGACGGTGAAGGTACGTGGCGTGGAGCTCAGGCAACATAACACACCTGCGTTTCTGAAAAATGCGCAGCAAGAAATGCTCACTGTCTTCAAACATGCACACACCGCAGAGGAGTTCCGTGCGTTGATACCAGCATCTGTTGAGGTCCTCAAACGATCTGCAGAAGTGCTACGAGACGGAGCAGTGGCTCACAATGACTTAGTGGTTACGACAACGGTCTCAAAGGATATTGTGAACTATAAGGTAAATACGCTGCCTAAATCAGCATTGCTACAGCTGCGAGACTTGGGTGTTCAAGTCGAGCCAGGTCAATCGGTTCGTTATATCGTAACTGATGAACCGTCTCAGAACTACAAAAGACGGCTGTGTCTTGCCGAGAAGACACAGGGGACTGAAAACATCGATGTGCGTTATTACCTCCGCCAGCTTGCGAAATGCGCAGAAAGCCTCCTCATACCCTTCGGGTACACGAGAGAAAAACTTCAAGAATTGTTGTAATGAAGGACTTGTTATGAGAAATGTTCGGTATCATATCTATTTAAAAGAAAAAGTAATTAAACAATATATGTGATACCACTCTATGCCGTCTCTGAGAGAAGGTCGATAACGAAGGTAGAAAATCATGGGGAGAGACAAATCCTACAATATAAAGGCTGGTGTTCTCGCAATCGTTGTATGTGGAATATTAATCGCAGTTTCTTTTAGTGGATGTATGGAAACCACTCCAACTGTAACAGAGAAAGTGGTAATCTTTGCTTGTGCTGGAGACGCGGATAAGCTCGATCCAGCGGACGTTACTGATGGAGAGTCTACAGCAAGAACAGATAGCATCTTTGAAGGGTTAGTTGAATACAAGTCAGGTACGGCAGATATACAGCCTTGCTTGGCGACATCATGGAATATTTCAGCGGATGGAAAGAATATCACTTTTTATTTAAGACAAGGTGTGAAGTTCCATGATGGAACTGATTTTAATGCAGATGCAGTTGTTTTTTCATTTGAACGACAATACAATACAAGCAATCCCTACAATCAATATGGTGAGTGGGCGTATTGGGGATACATGTTCAGCGACATAGAGAAAGTTGAAAAAATCGATAATTACACGGTTAATATTATGTTAAGCAGACCGAACGCGGCGATGATGACAAGCTTAGCTATGTTTACGGTTGCTATTGTAAGCCCTACTAATGCAGCATTGTGGAAAGAAGATGCGTTCAAACATCCTGTTGGCACTGGTCCTTTTAAATTTGTGGAATGGGTAAAGGATGATCATATCACCGTAGAGGCAAACAAAGAGTATTGGCGGGGAGCCCCAAAATTAGATAAAGTTATTTACCGGGTCATCACAGACCCCTCCGCGAGGCTGCTAGCGATACAAGCCGGTGAAATTCAAGGGATGGAATACCCAGATCCAGCGAGTTTTAACTCCATTACCTCAGATGCCGATCTGCAACTACTGACACAGCCGGGGATGAATGTCGGGTATCTAGCGATGAACAATGGGTACGGATATAACGACGCCAATCATAATGGTATGCGCGATACCGATGAACCATGGGTGAAAACCCCTGGGTACTTTGTCCCATTTACAAACAGGTCAGTACGACAGGCGATTAATTATGCAATCGATAAAAATTCAATTGTTGAGAATCTGTATAAAGGAACAGCAATAGTTGCAAAGAACGGAATGCCGCCATTTATGCTGGGATATAACGATGATATTGTTGATTATCCGTATAATACTACGAAGGCACGGGAGCTGTTGAGCGAAGCAGGGTATCCGAATGGATTTAACACTACGCTCTGGGTTATGCCAGTCAGTCGCCCGTATATGTTTGACCCAGCGAAGATTGGAGAGGCGATCCAAAGCTATCTTGAGGATGTAAATATTCATGTCGATATTTACCAGATAGATTGGTCCACATATCTTGAAAAGACACAAGCAGGGGAACACCCCATGTGTCTCCTTGGATGGACCGGAGATAATGGCGACCCGGATAACTTCATGAACGTCTTATATGGAGAAAACCAATGCACGTTAGGAACAGCGGGAAACATGGCGTTTTACAACAATACAGAAGTACAAGATTTATTATCAGCTGCATTACAAACCTATGATGTTGATGAGCGCGCACAACTCTACGAAGAAGCGCAGGTAATCATCCATGATGATGCACCATTTGTGTACTTAGCCCATGCGAATCAAAACCTTGTCTTCACGAAGAATGTGCAAGGATTTGTGTTAAACCCCACAGCACGGTATTTCTTCTATCCTGTTGACATGACCTAAAACCAGACCGTATATTCTCCGAATTTCTGATGCACAAGAGAAAAAGGAGAGGGATTCCAAGATATTCTGTTGATCAGAAATGAAATGGTATATCATTAAAAGACTGCTGCAGATTATACCTGTCATCCTGGGAGTTACTCTGATTGCCTTTGCATTAATCCATCTCGCCCCTGGCGATCCGGTCAGAACCATGCTTGGGCAGCATGCGACACAACAGGAAATCGATGATATCCGTATTAAGTATGGGTTGGACCAACCGGTGTACGTTCAATATTTCATCTGGCTTGGGGATGTCCTGCAAGGTGACTTGGGTCGTTCTATCCTTTCTCATGAGCAAGTCACCACAGAAATTGGAGCACGATTTCCAAATACTATCGAGCTTGCGATCGCTGCGACAATCTTTGCAGTCCTTATTGGCGTTGTCGCAGGTATCATCTCTGCAACGAAGCAATACTCAATCGCGGATTATTCGGTTATGAGTCTTGCACTGTTTGGGATTTCCATGCCGGTATTTTGGCTGGGAATCATGCTTATGATGATCTTTGGGGTTATCCTTGGGTGGCTTCCGATAGGTGGACGAATTGACCTGCTGATTCCCTTCCATAGCGTCACCGGTTTTATGGTACTAGATAGCATTATTACGTTGAACGGTGCAGCATTAATAAGTGTCCTGAGTCATTTGATTCTCCCCGCTATTGCATTGGGAACTATTCCTATGGCGATTATTGCTCGGACAACAAGGTCAAGTATGCTCGAAATACTTCGCCAGGATTTTATACGAACGGAACGAGCAAAGGGCTTATCGGAACGTAAAGTTATCTATAAACATGCCATTCGAAATGCGATGGTTCCTGTCGTGACTGTCATTGGATTAAATTTTGGGTTGTTACTCTCTGGTGCGATATTGACAGAAACAGTGTTTTCTTGGCCTGGTGTTGGTCGACTTGTGGTCGATGCTGTTTACGCTAGGGATTATCCGTTGGTTGTCGGATGTATATTGGTGTTCGCTCTTGTATTTGTTATTGTTAATCTCATCACTGATCTCCTATACACCTACATCGATCCAAGAATTCATTATGATTAGGTG
>DATLAF010000034.1:0-6545 GCA_035527635.1 Thermoplasmatota archaeon
ACTCCCCATCATCATCAAGGATCATCATCGCCTTGTTCAGCGCATTCTCTGCTCCTTCTGATCCATCAAACCCAACTAACACACGTCTCATAGGTTATTTCTTCCTCCATACCGGTCCATCAGCGGTGTCCTGTATTTCAAAGCCGAGCTGCTCAAGGTTTTTCCGGATCCGGTCCGCTGTTTTGTAGTCCTTATTCTTCCGTGCTTCTTCCCGTGTCATTAGCAACGTCTGCATGAGTGCATCAATCGTGGGTGTCTCAATGGTTTTTCCGCAGGATTGTAATTGTTCTTGCAGGGCACCGGTGACCTCTGAGTCTTTTTTCTGTACGATGTTTGTCGTTGGTTGAAATAATGTCAACACCGAGCCAATTCTAAGATAGACGTCTAATGCATGTTTGCAGAGGTCTGGATCAGGATGAGAGTGTTGTTCGAAGAATCTATTGCTTTTATTGACGAACTCAAATAACGAGGCAAACGCTTTTGGTGTGTTGAAATCGTCATCCATTGCTTCCTCAAATTCTTCTTGAAGATGCTGTATGGTCGTCATATAGGATTTCTCAGATTCTTGGACCATTGCTAGGTTACGCTTCTTTTGAGCAGCACCTTTTGCGCACTCTTCAAGTCGTTCTTTGACTCGATGGAGTCGTTCACGTCCTTTTTCGATATCGGTCAGTGCTTTTTCACTAAAATCAGGGGGACTCCGATAATGCGCCTGGGCGAAAAACATTCGCAGGACCTCTGCATCCCATGTCTGAAGCAAATCCTTTACATTGATGATGTTCCCAATGGATTTTGACATCTTCTCCCCGTTAATGGTGAGCAGCCCGATATGCATCCAGTATCGTGCGAACTGTTTCCCGGTCGCAGCCTCTGCTTGCGCTACCTCGTTTTCATGGTGTGGGAACTGAAGGTCCATGCCTCCGCCATGGATATCAAACGTTGGTCCAAGGATGCTGCAACTCATCGCAGAGCATTCGATATGCCATCCAGGTCTTCCCGCGCCCCAGGGTGATTGCCAGATGGGTTCCCCTGGTTTTGCTTTCTTCCAGAGCGCAAAATCCAACGGATTATGCTTCTGATCCCCTGGTTCGATGCGAGCACCTTTTTTCATCTCTGCAATGTTCTGACCGGAGAGCTTGCCGTAATCACTGAATTTTTCAACAGAAAAATACACGTCGCCATCAGCAACGTACCCATAGCCATGCGTAATGATCTGATCGATCATCTGGATCATCTCAGGGATGGCTTCTGATGCCTTCGGGTACAGGTCTGCCCGTCTGACACCAAGGGCATCAAGGTCAGTAAGGCATCGATCAGTGAACCGTTGTGAGTATACGAGTGGGTCTATGCCTTTCTTGTTTGCTGCAGCAATGATCTTATCGTCGACGTCCGTGACGTTCTGCACATAAAGAACCGTGTTTCCCTTGTATTCAAAATAGCGTCGAATCACATCAAAGGCGACATAGGTACGGGCGTGGCCGATATGAGCATCACTATAGACCGTCATCCCGCATACATACATCGTGACCTTGCTGTCCTCAACAGGAACAAATACCTCTTTTTTCCTGGAGAGTGTATTATAAATGTGTAACGTCATCTCCTGCATACTACGGCTTTGGCTAATGGAAGGAAAAATATATACTTTATGGATGCTAGGGTACGGTGATTGCGTTCACCTGCGTTATGAAAACAGAGAGAACCTTTAATTTTATATATACGTAGCTTATTAGGGACTTCCCTTAAGAACAGTTAGCGGAGTGTAGAGAATGGCACGAATCCACGCTCGAACAAAAGGTAAATCAGGTTCCACTCATCCCCTGCGGGAAAAACACCCAGAGTGGAGCTCCTTAAATCCTCGAGAAATCGAAGGACGTATCATGGAGCTTGCAAAAACAGAGAAGACCACCAGTGAGATTGGTATGATTTTACGTGACCAATATGCGGTTCCTGATGTTAAAATTGCGACAGGAAAAACAATTACACAGATCCTTAAGCAGAATAAGATTACCCCGGAGATCCCTGAGGATTTACAGAGTTTGATTAAAACCGCGTTGAAACTCAAGAAACATATTGATCAACATAAAAAGGATTTTAAAACGAAACGGAGCCTTTCACTTACAGAATCGAAGATCCGCCGTTTGATGAAGTACTACCGTCGGGAAAACCGACTTCCAGAGGGATGGAAGTACAGCTTGGAACAAGCAAAGCTCATGTTCGAATAATTAATATTCCAGTATCTTTTTAGCCTTGAACATGTTTTTCGTTCTTTAGAGTACACGTTATGGTAGAAGATA
The DNA here is from genome assembly GCA_035527635.1 of Thermoplasmatota archaeon. Lineage (GTDB taxonomy): Archaea > Thermoplasmatota > E2 > DHVEG-1 > DHVEG-1 > SM1-50. Next base: position 2,295 of record DATLAF010000034.1, read on the forward strand.
TTTCACAGGCATGTCAGGACGCAGCAGCGTTGCTGCTGTCCCTTCCAATATCGACTCGTATTCGAGTGGTGTCCCATTACGATGCGGATGGTATCGCTGCAGCTGGGGTTCTTTGCACTGCGGTGTACCGGGCAGGCTATGAGTTTCATGCATCGTTGATGCGAAACCCGTTTACGAAAGGTTTTGACCGATTGAAAAACGAACATAATGAGTTGATTGTTTTTTCTGACATGGGCAGCAGTCAGATTGAAACCATTGAATCCCTTGGTTGTAAAGCAATCATCCTTGACCATCATCAGTATCTCACCACCAACACTTCGAAGAATATCGTGCAAATCAACTCGAATGTCTTCGGGGTTGATGGGAACTACGACGCATCGGGTGCAACATTAAGCTATCTGTTCGCAACAGCTCTTAATCCAGCAAACGAAGACCTTGCATCACTTGCGTTGGCTGGTGCGACCGGTGATAAACAGTTCATTGGTGGTGTCAGCGGGTTGAACAAAACCATCCTTGAGAATGCGTTGCAGAAAGGATCACTTACGGAACAGACCAGCATCAAATTATACGGGGAGACAATCGCGGATGCGTTGTTTTATTCGGTGGATCCGTACTATCCTGGGTTTTCTGGAAACCGGAAGGCAATCGAAGCGATGTTGGATGATTTAAAGATTGAAAAATCAGCAAGCGTCCAGGAACTCCCTCAAGAAAAGATGACGCAGATTCACTCCTTTCTTCTGTTTTTGTTAATCAAAGCAAACTGCCAACAGAACATCTTGGATATGACGATCAGAAAACGTTATATTGCGCCACAGGGCTGGGAGCTGGAACGATTCGCTGACCTGCTGGATGCCTGTGGGAAAAACGGGCACCGCAGCCTTGGCCTTTCACTCTGTCTAGATACTGGCAAGACATGGAAGGACGCACTCGCAGTTGAGAAAGAGTATAAGCAAAAAATCCTGGATGGACTTCACCTCTTAGAACACGGTGGTACTCATGAGACTGCAGGGATGCGGTATTTCTACTCAGATAATTCCTCACTTGGTGGTGTGGTTGCTGGTATTGCGATGAACTATGTCCTGGATGAAAAGAAACCGTTGTTTTCGCTTGCACGGAAAGAAACCGATGATGAAGTGCATGTCTCATGCCGTGGAAATCAAAGACTTGTTACGCGGGGTCTAGACCTTGGTTCTGCGATGAAAACCGTTGCGGCAGACCTCGGTGGGTATGGTGGTGGTCATAAAATTGCTGCTGGTGCCACGATTGGCTTAGACAAAGAAAAAGAATTCCTCGAAAAGGTCGATGCCATTCTCGTAAAACAGGTAAAGGGGGTAAAATGAAGGCGTTGTGTTCAGTCACTCTGGAATTTGAGAGTGCAGAAAAAGCAAAAAAAGTACTGCGGTCCATTCAGACTGATGACCAAGAGTTCGTCGTATCAACGGTGAAGGGAAAAACTCTTGAAGCGGTTATTGAAAGCTCGTCTGTTGCTTCGTTGCTTCATACGGTGGATGATTATCTTGCCTGTGTCTCTGTTGCAGCCGAGATAGTGAAGAAATGAGTAATAGGTCCATATAATTTTCATTTCTATTTCTGGTGAGCCTTGTTTTTTTTCTAACAATCTGAGGAAGTTTTTTTTCAGAAACCGCTAGAGAAATTCAGCTAAATTCTCCATTTGAGGATTTTTTATGGTTTGTTTCCTGATAGGAAAAATTGTTTCCAATAATTCGATATTTTCTATCAACCCCTCCATATGGCTGGAGAACTGGTTGATGAATTTTTTTGCAGTAACAAGATTGTCAGCCCAAAAGGATATTACACCATCATAGCAACCATGCACATAATTGATGTTTTCAATTCGAATGGTTAAATCACCAAAGATCTCGTCTATTTTCTTAAAGGTTATTTCATCGACCATTTTCTTATTTGCGGGTTGCGTAGTCCTTTTGAAAAGTAGAATGAAATGTTTCATCCCAATGCTTTCGTCATTAATAATAGCAGAGTAACCCCAAATTGTTTTTTCTTTCTCAAATTTCTTGATTATTCGCCACACTTTTTGTCGAGAAAATCTGCATTTTTTTGCAATGTTATCAATACTATCATTCCCATTTGATTGCAGAATTTTGAGTAAAATTTGTTCGTCTTTGGCCATTGTTTCTTTACTGCTTTTCACCATGTTATTCCGTTTCCTGTAATTGGATATTCCAGAGGGTAGAAGCCCAATAGGATTATAATATAGTTTTCATCAGAGATTTCGGTATTTGGATAAGACATGTCTTCTTTTATTTCTGGTTCACCTCAGAAACAGGTTCCCAGATGCATGTTTTTTCGTAAACGAGTGTTGTGAAAATCATCATACTCATAAAAATTAAGTATGCATGGAGGGATAACCTTCTTATGATACGATTCGACCTTCAAGCTAGATTTACGCTGAGTGGTGATGTCTCAGGCCTGACTAAAGAGTTTGAGACGTTCATCGCAACGACGAACGAATCAATCCTGAAAAAAGGCAAAGAGAAACTTGCAGTCATTACGCAGTTTAGCCTTGACCGGGAAACACTTTCTCTGTCGATTACCTCAGAAGGGACACTCCGCCCGCATAACACGCTGCTGCAGATTAAAAACGCACTCAGCAAAGAGCTGGGGAAGACCCATCACGTTGGTGTGCGTGGTATCACCATTGAAAAATATACGATCTCTTTTGATCTTTCCCGTGAGCCGCTCAAAGACGTCAGCATCCCGTTTGCTGACGTAATTATTCAGGGTACACAAGCAACGATCCTGCTCTCAGATGTCTCTGAGGAGTTCCTGCGAAGAAACTACATCGATCGGATGATAAACCGTGTCAAGGAAAAAGTGGAGAACCAGTATTACGAGGGAAAAACAGAGTTCTGGAAACTTATTTGGAAATCCAAGGAGAAAAAACCGATATGGACGAAGGATCCAACTGAAGAAATGGAAAGCCTAGGGTGGCTGAAGCAGGGCCCAACAAAGGGGAAATGGTTCTTTCGTCCTCAAGCCGCAGCCATCCTGAAAACCATGGAGCGAATCGCAATTACTGAGGTACTCCAACCACTTGGATTCCAGGAGATCATCGAGTCCCATATCAAACCGTTTGATATCTGGTTGAAAACCGGTCATATGGAGGGTATGCCCTATGAGTTCTACTATGTCGTCGAACCAAGGACCAGGGACGCGAAGGACTGGGAACGGTTCATAGATCTCACGAAGATCACCAAAGAGGTGCCTATCGAGGAGCTGCAGAAGAACCTTTCTGCACCATCCGCTGGTATTTGCTATGCCCAGTGTCCGATGATTTACTGGTCGTTTAAAGGCAAGACCATCGCGGAGAAATCACTTCCTGTCTTGGTGTATGATAAAACCGCTATCTCCGCCCGGTATGAATCAGGGGGACGACATGGGATTGAACGGGTGGATGAATTCCACCGTATCGAACCAGTCTACATCGGGACACGCGAGCAACTTTTACTTCTTCGGGACACGCTTCTGGAGCGGTACAAGCATGTGTTCAATGACATCTTCGAGTTAGAATGGCAAATGGCATGGGTCACTCCCTGGTACATGCAGCAGGCAGGAAAAATCAGTGACGAAGGCACCCAGGATACCGGGACGATTGACTTTGAGGCATACATGCCGTACCGGGGGACACGGAAAGACTCAGAATGGCTCGAGTTTCAGAACCTCAGCATCCTTGGAGATAAGTACATCACTGCGTTTAATATCAAAGCGCAAAAAAGCGAGCTGTGGAGCGGTTGTTCAGGCATCGGACTTGAGCGATGGACCACCGCGTTCCTCGCACAAAAAGGGCTGGATCCCACGCACTGGCCAGAGGAATTCAAGAGATATCTTGAGAAACTTCCGGGAGGAATTGAATTTCTGTAAACCTTCGCAGGACTCATGAAAAAACCTTTTAAGGAAGCATCTCTTCCTGGCCCTGTATGGCAAAGAGACGAAAGGAAGGAACTGAAGTAGAAGAACAACTCGATTTTCAGATACCGAAATTCGATGAAGAAGCGTTCATGAAAAAGGAACGGCGGAACATCAAGACTCTTTTCATCTCATTCCTCTTCGGGCTCCTCGTCTCAGTGATCTGTTTTGGTTTCTGGGCGCTCCTGGAGGGGAACTTCTTGCGCTGGGAACTCGTTCTCCTTGTTGGTGTTGTGAACTCGATTTGGATTAAATATCTCTTCATACAACTGAACATTGATCTGACTGATTTTGGGCGAAAAGGCT
>DATLAF010000035.1:0-4337 GCA_035527635.1 Thermoplasmatota archaeon
TGTTGTTGTTACTGAGTTAGGTATTCGGAAAACATCAAATCTTCTTCTTGATAAAAAAGACATAGCTAAAGTTGAAAATGCAGTTAAGGAGGAATTGAAAAAATGAGTAAAGAAAATGAGGATATATGGGTTATTTGCCCTGAATGTAAAACAAAGCTTAAAAAAGAGCATATCGCGACTCATATGAAGCATGTTCATGATAAAAAAATAGAAGATTTTGATGAATCATCGATCAAAGTTTTAACTAAAAAAGAACAAAAACAAAAAAAACCTCTGCATTTTTTTCTAAACTCTATTGCAGTTATTTCAGTAATATTTGTGGTTATTATTGGAGCTGTAGTTTTTGTTTTATCATGGTCACCAGATGGTTCAAATAATAACGGAAATTCAAATAACCCCCAGTGGCTTGATGATTACTCACCAGCGTATTCAGTTGGAACAGAATCTGACAATTTCTGGATTGATTTTCCTGTTGGTGGCCCTTATGTTGGTCAAAGTGTTAATCATCTAACGTGGATTACAGAAGACTTAGAAGAAAAACCTGTAGTTTTTGTATGCCATAGAACAGGGTGCGGACCTTGTACACCACAGGCAGACCGTGTTAAAGCTTTTAGAGAAATATATGGAGAAGATGCAGTATTTTATGATCTTGACTATCCTTTTGAGGGTTATGGAGTTGCTGAAGAAGATATTTTACAGAAATTTAATGAAGCGTTCTATTATGATGCAAATGGGGAACCGAGTTATATAGCATTTACAGGTGTTTTTACTCTTATAAATGATGGAGGAGAAGTAAAAATTGCTTGGCATAGCTGGGAGGGCGATGTTGCTGATGCCGATCTGGAAAACTGGATTAAGGATGCTATATATTATTATCATATAAACAGGTAGGATTAATAATGAAACGTTTAGTGTTTATCCTTCTTATTCTTGTCTTTTTATTTCCTACTTTGTTAGCAACTGCAGGCGCTAACGATGAGATGAAAGCGCTTGATTTCACTGCTATCGATGTAAATGGTGTTGAATTTTCGTTACATGACTACCAAGGAAACGTGGTCATCCTGCATTTCACCGGGGTAGAAAATCCTCTCTGTATTGAATGTCTTGAAGAAATGGAAGGACAAATCCATGAGCTTGAAAAACTCGCCAAATCATCTGATAACGTCAGCATCACTACGATTAACATCAGAAAAAATCCTTATTCAATCAGTGGACACGAAATGGCGGTCAATAATTTTGGGGCGAATATCTCATGGCATTGGGTGGAGGATTTCACTCCCTTTCCTGTAGCAGGATTGTACCAACAATATTGGACTGTCGATGGAGCGTTTTCTAATCCGTCCCTTGTCCTCATCGATACTAATCAAAGTATTGTCGGGGTCTACCATGTCTATTGTATGGGTAAGGGGCCAATTGACGGGATTCAAACAGCTGAATCACTTGCAGGAGATGCAAGATCAATTGTAAATGGAACATGGAAAGGCCTTGATGAAAATTTGGAGGAGGAAGGGCTAACCTTTGCTGGTATTTTCATCTTAGGTATTTTGACCTCGGTAACACCTTGTTCGCTTGCACTTTTAATTGCTATGATCTCATATGTAGGCTCTATGCAGAAGGATTCTAAAAAGAAATCCAAAAAATATTCCCTCCAAGGATTATGGATCGGAATTATCTTTACCCTAGGTATGTCTCTTGTATTTTTTGTATTCGGAATGATCATCTCATCCATCGGTGTCTTTCTTGAAGCATCAACTGTATTTTTCCTTATCGCAGGGATTATCCTTATTATTCTAGGTATCAATATCTTCAAACCGTTTAGCGAACTAATAAAGAAGAAATCCAAAAAAGGAATAGGATCAAGATTCATAGAAAAAGGACAAGGGATATTTTTCAAAATCAGTAAAAAATCAATCTATCTTGGTGCGTTCTTTTTAGGTATCCTGTTTTCAATTGGATGGGCACCCTGTGCCCTGTCGTTACTGATGCCTGTCTTTATCCTCACACTGACACAGAAAATTTCTATCATCATGGGTGGACTGTTGTTGTTCGTCTTTGGTTTAGGCCATGGGGTACCCATTATCCCACTGTGCACTGCTACGAGCAGTATTCGTGGAAAACTCGGGAACAAGTATGTGAATGCAGGTAAATGGATGCAGAGAATCTTCGGCATCATCATCATTGCCATAGGAATAATTATGGCTATCAGATTCTGGGGGATTAAATTCTGGTGAACACATACATCAAATCAACGCTGCTTTTCGCTGCTGTGATTATTTTTATATTTTCAATATCTTCTTCGAATGTTCTCGCTGATCCAACTGTTGAACAGGTGACCATCGATTCAACGGAAACCCTGCCTCTTTCGACGATTACCTTCAATGCGACAGTCCTTAGCAATGAGCCCATAAAGGAAGTATGGCTCCTTGTTCAGGAGTGCAGAGACGATATGTGTTTTGTCCACAGTTTTAATATCTCAATGGTGAAGACAACCAACAATACATATCAAGCGCAATGCACGTTGATGCAGGAGGAGGCGACTCAGATTAAATATCATCTCAAAATTACTACAAGTGAAACCGGGTATATCTCCAATACAACAGTTATACCACTCGTAGTTGAAACAAAAAATAATACAACTCAAAATCCATCAACTCCTGGTTTTGAAATTTCTCTCCTAGTTTTGTCGATAGTCTTGATTATTGCTTTCGACCTATGGTAGAGGAAATCTGGTGGAAAACTATGAGCGGAAACGCAATGTTGGTTTTTAGAGCAACAAAGAGATTTGAACTTGTAGTTTAAGTCTCTTCCCCTGCACTAATTTTAAATTGATTTCATTTCAACGTTACAACAACCCTGAGTTTTTCTTTAAAAACCTATACATCTAAAACTTAACCAAGGTTTTTGTGCTAATCGATGACGGATCTACATTTTTTGTTTCTTTTTAGGACGGACGATTTCACCTATCACCTTTCCACCTTGCAACAACATCGGTTTACCTTGACCTCATTGGTGAGGATATTAAAGAAGACTAAAAGAAGATCGAGTGGTAAATGAAGCTTATCAAAAGCTAATGATAACGACGTGTTTTTATCGTATCTAATAAGTCCAATTCCTCTTGCGTTAGATACTCCAATTTCCATTGTTGGTCTTCATCAATCATCATTTTTCTTCCCTCCATAGTAGGCAGAGAGGCCAGCGGAGAGATGGGCTTGCGGGCATGTCCCCCATATTTCATGTCTTATTGATACCTGAAGGTCTTTTTTGGTTTATATACATAAGAAAGGGGTGAGTGAAAGTATTTGTTTTGATATGAATAAAAATATCAAGAAATGTTGGGACTCAATCGTCTCTTTTTTAAATATGGCAATCCTGACCTCTTGCTCGCTTCTACTTCGAATCCATATGGAAAGGCGGTGGGAGTACCACTTTTTGGTTTCCTTTTGCTGAAAAAATAGATGATTTATATTTTTCCATTTTTTAGTCGTACCAATTTTGAATATAAGGTGTAGATTCCATAGTTATATTCCTTCATTATTTCAGAGGGAACGATAGTCATGGGAATTTTTCCGAAGTATCTTTTCACTGTCGACATGAGGAGATACATAACGAATAAGACATACATAACAAACAATAGAAAACGAATGATTTTTTCCCCAGTCATAACAATGTACCCGATTGCTCCGAATGCAGACCATGATAGAAACACTAATGCATAGATTCGTGCCCAATTTTTTCTTTTAATAAAACTATAGGAAATTATAACCAGAGATAAAGTCGTAAGTAAAACATCAATCCACATCACGATTGAAAGGATGGAAAATGAAAGAAACGTGGTGAGATAACCATCAACGAGCATCAGATAATAGGTTATATAGAATAATTAGAGTTTTTCAGAGGATTATATTCTGACGAGTTTAGAATGAGTTTACAATGAGTAGAACATGGTCGCGAGTGTGTATCCAATCCAAAAAGAACTCAATGGAAAACGCGGTTTCCATTGGATATATAAAAGATCCGCCGGGAATACCACTGATGTTCTGGTCTTAACTTCTCCAAATGAAAATGATATAAATATCCCTCGTTAGAATCGAGAATCCTCTATATATTCATGTTTTTAACGAGGGATATATAAAAAACATATCCATCCCCTGGAGAACTCATGTTTTGTGCGAATCGATTACAGATATGAAAAGAAAAAAAAGATGGCATGATAATTCTTGATTACATCGTGTTGCATATCCAGATTGAGATGATGCAACATGAAAAACATAAGATATTTTATCGGACTGGATGTCCATAAAAAAAGTACCATATACGTAGTACGAGACAAAATAGGC
>DATLAF010000036.1:0-3904 GCA_035527635.1 Thermoplasmatota archaeon
GAAGAATGTTTTTAACAGCAAACGGCCCTGTCACCGTGACGTTTGCATAGATAATCACGTTACTGGTATTGGTACAATTAGCAGGGACATGATAGAACCGGACAATATTCAGACCCCATGTATGACCACTTTCATTCAGGGCAAAAGAGCGGTCTTGAATCGAGATAAGACCTTGGGCATCCACTGCTTTTACCGAGATGATATGATCACCAAGGGGAAGATCGGTAACGTCCCAAGAGAGGTTCCAGGTGGTTGTACCACCTGCTAGTCTGGTGATATTATCAAGGGTGATTTCCACATGGTCAACTCCAAGGTTATCTGAACTGTGCCCGGAGATATTGAGTATCTCCTGCTCCAGAATAGCCCCTTCAAAGGGGGCATCAATGGAAAGGGAAGGGGGGAATGCATCAATTAAAAGAATGGACCTCTCATCTGATGTGTTCTCGTGACTGGCAACGGTGATGCTATGAAACCCTGGGGGTTCCCCTGAGGTGTCCCACGCATAGGACCATTCCCCGTTCACCACAGAAAGATCAAAAGTGGAAGGATCATGATCAATGCAGAGATGCACTACATCCATCGTTGCAATACCAGAAAGAGGAATCGTATCCCCTGTATTATAGATGGGTTCTTCAAAAAGAGAAGTATCAGGGGTGACGATCTGCATCTGCTCTTTCGTGGTCTGCACAGCAACATCTAAAGAAAAATCAGCGACAACAAACGTTTGACGTGCATGATTCCTGAAAATCAGATACCAGTCTTGATTCTGGGCTGAAATAGAAAGAGTCGCATTGACTTCTTTGAGATAATGATAGCAAGTAAACACCGTTCCTTCCTTGTATCGCTGAAAATTCTCCTGATCAACAAAAAAACACTCGATGCCACCTCCAGTTTCATGTCTACCGATTCCCTCATTGATAAAATGTTTCTGCAGTTGATACGCGCTGCTGGTAAACGAAAGATGAAACTCAGCATCACCTGCAGTCATCTCCTGTGAGGTGAACCGCTGGGGTTTGTTTGAAGCATCAAGTAATACAATCTTAAATTCTTTATCAGTATGCGTCTGAAGAGTGCGCAGGAGGTTATGTCGTGCGAGCTGCCAGGGTTTTCTAAGATTACCCTCTTGTATTAAAAAAAGGTACTCATGGTTCTTCCCAAGCTCAAAGCTGCATCGTCCATTCGCATCGGTATAGTTCCAAATAGTGATCGTTCCTCCGTTGATGCTGTCAGGGATTTTATCAAACCGTTCATTGATTTTTTCAAAAAGAAACGAAAGAAGTTTTCCCTTCAGAAGTTCTGGTAGCTTATCCCAGATGTTTTGGATCTTCTCCCAGAAAAGGTTCTTGTAATAGGTGATGTCCTTTGGGCCTTTCACTATTACGACAACTCGTGCGCCGTCAACCGGCTGTAAAAAGAGATCTTTTACTTCGAAACCTACCGTGATTCGATCTTCTTCATGAATGTATCGTGGGGTATCCTGTAGGATGGTACCATCGCCGCGCCATTGATAAATCGCTGACATATTCTTCCCCCAGTTATACGCGTACACATCAGGCTCATCCACCGCACCACCGGTATCGCTCCACCAGTTATCATTCTCATGCCAGCCGCGCTCATAGAACTCCCGCCAGACATGGTCCTCGCCAACATTACAAGCACCAATAGAGGGGATGAGCGCTGCACGTTGCGCAGCAATCGCTATTTTTTGTAGCTCCCCGCACCAGCCATTATGCTCATGAGCGATGACGCAGGATTGCCCGGGTCTATCTCCCATAGCGGGATACGGTACTGTTTTTCCAATCCAGTAGCTGATCGCCTCAATCGCCGTAGGATGCTGGGTTATACAATCGCTCCACAGCCTCGCCCCAGGCTGAAAATACGATTCACAATCCCAGAGGTATCGAATTGATGATAATTTTTCTTTCAGCAACGGATACCCAAGGTCATTATGTTCAAATAGATAGTCTCTCCATAATGGACCGTACACCGCGTCAATCTCCTCAGTGGTGATCTCTGGATGGACAATATACCAATAATAAATCTCAGAAGGAAGCATGAGATATTGCTCTGTTCCATATTCAAGAACCCTATATCTGATGGTCGAATAGTAGTTCCCTGTTCCATCATCATAGTCTATAATATCAGCATACTGAATCCATTGGTCATGCTCATACAACGTTTCAGCGTTTTCTTTGAGAAGAGATGCAGAAGGTACCCTGCCACCTGGGCAACACGCGATGGAAAACGCGATCTCATCAGCATACTGTTTACTCGAATTTAATAAGATATCCGCATACCTTTCTGGATCGCTTACATTATGAAACTGACTCGTAAGCCTTGATTGAATCCATTGTGGTGATTTCGCGATCGCGGCAATAACATTCTCAGACAATCCGTTCGCAGATGGCTCAACAACCTTTGGTTGTAAGGTAAGATTTTGTGAGTTAAACCGTATGTAGTAATCAGATCCTGGCGGTATTTCGATTTCTTTGGATATCTTTGAGACAAGTATCGGTTCTCCAGCATGAGTTGTGTTAAACGAGCTTGTTGTCCCAAGTATTCCTGGTATAACAAGACAAAAAGATACACTCAGCACACTGAGTATTTTGATAGCGGAAACGACCTTCAGTGAAATACGGTAAACCTCCTTAGAGAAATTAATACCATCTTCTTATATAAATAGACTTCGCAACAGTAAGAATGTCGTGAAATTTTAAGTTAATGAATTATTTATTGGTAATATACATTTCAGAACAGATATATAAGAACCTATCTTTATTTTAAAATTTATTTATGGGAAAATCATGTTTATTGAATTGATGAAAAAGAAAAAAGGAAAGAGGCTCGTAATAGTAGATATTAAAATTAAGGTGCCATCAAGTGCCCGGGAGAACCAGTGTTTCGAATACTCCAAATGCGGCTCTTTCTCCTACGAATCCAAACGTAAAGTCCTTTGAGATCATGATTGCCTCATCCGAATGATAGAGACGAGGAGCAATAAACAGGAATTTCGCTTTGAATGTAATAAAGTCTCCAGTGTCATTCTTCTCCGTGATGAACCCAAAGACTAATGCTCGATTGAGAGAAATAATGTGCACATATACGGGAGTAGACCATTGGCTTTCCTCACCAGATGGATCCTTTGCCTTGACTTTGACCGGGTATGTACTTGATTGACTCCATTGGTGGGATGCTGTTGCCTCTTGCCCAGATCCAAAGGGGCCAAGCCACGATGTACTTGTCCCGTCACCCCAGTCGACAAAATATTCGATGCTATCATTCTCAGGATCATCGGTGGAAAATCTATATTCATATTGCTCACCAGCAAACCCATCTGTAGGGCCGGTAATCGTCGGGGTGTATGGAGGCTCATTGAATCCTTCAAGTGGTATATCGAGGATCTCCTGGCTTGATAAGGTGATCGTGACTTGGTGAGTCTGTGGATGATGTTCTGGTGCAGAGAAATCCACGGTGTAGGTTCCGGGGGGTAGGAAGAGATGATATCGTCCATACCGGGGTTCACTCATATAATGCTCCCCGTTAGTAAACTGGATTCCTTCAAGTGTTATATTGCCTACCAGTGGTGCGCCAGTACGGGAGTCTATCACGTGGCCACTTATAGATATCGGCCGTTGCAACAACCATAAGGTCCCTGGCCAGACCAATGCCGCTTCGCTAAGGGCGCTTGCATAGGTTGGTTGGAATGTGGTATGGGTCTCTATAAGATTGGCATATGACCCATTAAAAGCAAGATGCCATTGATAATTTTCACCATCTGCACTCGCAAGACGAGTCGCGCCACCATACCCTACTGCAACGGATAGACGTGCTGCTTCGGATTGGAGAAAGCTGGTAAAGGGATGAGTAAGGCTAAGGTATGAGTATAATACCTCACGGCCATATG
>DATLAF010000037.1:0-6810 GCA_035527635.1 Thermoplasmatota archaeon
ATATGAATCCCATTGAAGATGACGTTCTTGGATTATTCTTTCTGGAATGATTTGAATGTTTTCAAGACGGAGCGTTATGTCAGAATACAACATGTTATAGAGAGGATTTGCTTTGTTATACTCTAGAAAATTGTTCGTAAATGAATACGCAATTACCGGGGGAAGATCATAGGATGCAGAAACCACGAGGTATCCTTGAGGTTTCAAATTGAATATATAGAATAATGGTTCTCCTTCATAATTGTTTATCGTTGTTGATTTTATAATAGAAATATGGATTTTGTTCAGTTCGTTTAATTTTGCAGTTGCGACTTGTGTCGCTATATCAATTGTAATGGTTTGGTTATCGTCTGACATTATTCTAATTTCATTACCATTCGTTATCGGGACGATACCTAATCCAAGGAATAATCCAACAACAATGAAAACTGATATCTTTTGTGCTTGATGACGTTCAAACATCATTTAAATCCCCTTAATCAATAATTGTATAGCACTTAAGGTATATAAATATTGATTAAAAATTTTAATTTTTTATATCAACATAAACGTTTAATTTCTTCTATAGCTGTGGGGCAGTTAGTACGGATATCTTGTCCGTTTGGATGAGGGTTGACAAGAATACTGTGCTTTCTGAGGAGTCATTGAAGGTGACCGTCAACATATCTTCTTGTTCAAGGTAAGCGATATAGTAGGAAAGAAGATTGCTGAAGGTTTTCCCAGACTTATGTATCGGGCTGTAAACATTTTTTGTTTAAAGACAATATTTTTCACCAATAATACATCTATCTACAACGTTTTATATCTTTTGCTTAAGGAAAAATAGTAGCTGAGCTGAAATAAAAAAATCCGGAACTTTTCTCCCTATAAAATTCGGTTATTTTGTATTTATAACATACGTGGTTCTAATGCGGTTCTTCATCCCGGTGCTGAGCGCCTTCTCCTTCTTAGAACCTTTGTTTGCTCTTTCCTTTAACATGATCTGAACAAATAAACGTCATCGGAACAGATAAAATAGTATTACTATCCCCTCTAGCTGAATTGAAATTGTAAGTTTATACCCTTTTTATGCTTCTTTCAGAAGTCCGCCTTTGATTGCCCATTCGTAGAGGCTCCGGTTGTGATCCCCGATGAATATCTCTTCACCAATGGTATGTTTCTTTTTAATGGTCCAGATGGTGAATCCTTTTCTGACAACATATTTGGTAAGTCCTGAGGAGAGATATGCAAGGTCTTTGTTTGTGTACTCGGAAAGCTCTTTGAGTCGTTGTTGACGAAACATTGTGTAATTCCCTGAGTAGATTTTGATATCTGCATCGGTCATGAAAAAAATCGTGTCTGTCACGGTATCAAGAAATTTTCGGTCATGGGAGACAATGATAACAGTACCTGTGAAGGTGTTCAGGGCGGTTTCAATCGCGGTTTTTGACTCAATGTCCATGTGGTTTGTCGGCTCGTCTAATAGCAGGAGGTTATAGGGTTCCATGATGAGTCTGAGGAAGGCGAGACGAGCGCGTTCTCCTCCAGAGAGTTGACCGACGTTATTATAGATAGTTGTTCCTTTGAAATTAAATTGGCCAAGGAGTGCTTTTGCGTCTTCTTCTGATAGATCGATATGGCCTCTGAAGATTTCTTCCAGGAGGGTGTTTTCGAGGTTTAGGGAGAGGTGTCCTTGGTCGAAGTATCCCCCTTTTGCACCTTGACTGAGTGTAAGTTTTCCTTGGCTGTAAGGTTCTTCTTTTGTCAGCATTTTTAGGAAGGTTGTCTTGCCGCATCCGTTTGGTCCTATTAGTCCGATTTTTTGTCCAGCAATAATCTCGAAGTTTACGTTTGAGAGAATCCTTTTTTCTCCGAAATATTTTGAGAGACCTACTCCGTCCGCGATGTTTTTCCCTGATTTTAATACGGTTTTAAAATGGAATCGGAGGAGATAGTTTTTCAGGATCGGATTCTCTACATGCTTGAGTTTCTCTAGTTGTTTCATGCGACTATTGATTTGTATGTTATAACGGTTTCTTCTGGTTATTTTTTTGATCGCTGCAAGCTGTCGTTTCATTTCGACAGATGCTTTCTGATATTCCTGTTTTTTTATATGTTCCCTTATCGTCTTTTGTTCTTCGTATTCTTCATAGGAAGCGTCATAGAGTTCTAGGTGTGAACCACGAAATTCAAAAACCCTATCCACTAGATCACCAAGCAGGTATTGGTCGTGGGAAACAATGATAACTGCACAGGGAATATTAGCGATTTTTTGCTCAAGCCATTCGATTGTCTCAATATCAAGATGGTTCGTCGGCTCATCTAAGAGTAAGAGATCGCAGTTTTGTGGTTGGGTTAGAACAGCCGCGAGTGCGATTTTTTGACATTCTCCCCCAGAAAGATTTTTCATTGACATATCAGTTGAAATTTCTGTGATTCCAAGTTCTTTGAGAAGGTCTCGTGCTGATTCGAGTTGCGCAGTACCGCTTGTTTTGCTCATATACATCTGTAATGTTCTAATTTCATCTAGTATTTCCTTATAACGAGATGATTCGTAGATCGTTGGGTCTTCTAATTGTGTCTCTAATTTCTTCATTTGTCGTTGCAGGTCCTCTGTTTGTGTCGTTCGTGCAAAGAAGTCGTATAAAGTAAGGTCAGAACGATGCACGGGGTCTTGTTCAAGACAGCGAATTATTAGCCCATCTTTTTGTTGTACATCTCCGCTTGTTGATCGTTCTTTGCCAATTAGGATATTGAAAAGAGTTGTTTTTCCACAACCGTTCGGTCCAAGAAGCCCAATGCAGTCATCCGGGTAGATGTCAAAAGATGTATTTTCAAAAAGCTGTTTTCCTGCTATTGATTTGCTGAGATTGTACACATGAATTATCGGTTCCATTTTAGGGAGGGTAATACTCTTCTCTGGTATATGGTTTTAGGTCGCTAATAAACAAGATTAAAATATGTATTTTTCAGAAATGATGTTGATGTATAAGATATATAAGCAGAAAAAACTACGTGATTAGAAATACGTATTTAAAGTATTGTTCAAAGGTCAGTTTCACTTTTGTGATAATGAACGATATGTGCCCATCTGATTAATGTGAGTGCTCTAAAATATAGGTGTTTTTTCCAATCCAAATGTTAAAAATTGAGTATAATCAGCTAGATTTTTTTTCGCTCTCCTGTAAGTTCTCCTTAATGGTTTTTATAGAAATTTATATATATATAGCAAGTATTATGTACACCATCCAAAAATATCTCTGGAGGAAAACAAATGACCATGAATGGTAGAAAAATGAATAATTATTCATTAATGCGCGTGAGTACTATCTTTATTCTCACTATCATGCTGGTAGTGTCGACGTTTACCATACCGTTTGGGCCTCGTACAGGTGCAGAACCAATTGACAACAATCCCCCCTATGTCCCTAGTGACCCTAATCCTAAAAATGATTCGGTCAATGTCTCAATATCTGCTATTTTAAACTGGACTGGTGGCGATCCTGATGGGGATCCAGTCTTTTATGATGTGTATTTCGGGACGACAAGCCCGCCAGACCTCGTCGCAACTAATCAATATAATACCTCTTATGACCCAAGCCCATTGAATTATTTCACTATGTATTATTGGAGTATCGTTGCTTGGGATAACCAAAGTGCTTCAACAAACGGACCTGAATGGGTGTTTACAACAGAGCAAAAACAAAACAACCCTCCCAACATACCAAGCAGTCCGGTACCTTCCAATGGTTCGATGAATGTGTCTGTTGATGTCATCCTTCAGTGGGTCGGTGGCGATCCTGATGTGGGGGACATAGTATTATATGATGTATATTTTGGTAACACGAGTACTCCTTCGAAGATTGCTGGTAATCTGTCTACGATCAGCTATGATCCTCTCTTGCCACTTGAATATAATACACAATATTATTGGAGGATTGTCGCTTGGGACAATCACAATGGCTCTACCATCGGTCCTCTTTGGCATTTCACCACAAAACAACAACAAGGAACTTTCGCTGTTACCATCCTTAAACCACTGGTAAACAAATTCTACTTCAACGATATGGAACAAAGCATCACTTTACCAAGGAATACGATAGTCTATGGTAAGATAACGATCACGGTGAATGTAACCTCCGATAAAGAGATAACCAATGTAGAATTCTTTGTAGATGGGAAACCAATTCAAGATAAAGACCCAAGCACACCATACACCTGTGAATGGCAACCGATTATCCAGTTTAACAGCGCTCTATCGTTGACACGGACAATCAAGGTCGTAGCCTATGATTCTGAGAACAACAGTGCATCCGCGGAGATTAACATCACGAAATGGCGTTTCCATGCTCTCCCCTTTATCATTGCAGGGCTCGGGTTAGCATCACGGCTCGTGTTACATACCACGGTGTCAGGATTGTTCTTCAACTTGCAGCAATCACGGTTCAGTGTCTCATTCTTCGCATTTCGAGCACGCTTTAAGACAATCGGTCCTTTTAAAACACAACGAGGAGTCATCAACTTCAAGAGTTGCATGGGTGGCAATATTATTGGACCTATGAAACTTACGAGTTTTGGTCTTTTCCATAAGTTTTCATACGGCTCGTTTACCTTTATTGGAAATCTCCGCACGGATAAAGTCAAGCTTGGACAAGCGTTGCTATCTGGTATCCTCCAAAGGAGAACAGGTAACAATGGTGGTGGTCTGTTAAATCTCTATAATGCATTTCAATCCTAGCCTTAGAAAGACCCCTGTATTTCAGGAATACCTGTGAGGTGTCTAGCAAGACGCTTCCCTCCTCTCCATTTTTTTTCCACAGATTTTTTTTCGCTATTATATCTAACGAATTCAGGTATTATTGGTCAATGGATTCAATGAGTGGGTTTTTTGCAACCTCAGATTCAACCTTCGGATCGATGAGTTGAATATAGATTGGGTTTAACGATCCGGTTAGCTGGATACTAATTTTTCCTTTTTCTTCTAATAGTTGCAGCGGTTCCAAATGTCTCAGTGTTTCGCATGTTTTTTCGACAATTGCTGCTATGGTGGGTGCGTCTCTGTTGATTTCATCTACGAACTTACTATGCCACCATATCACGTAGGTTTTTGCCATTTTTTTCCCCTCATATCTTTTATTTCTTGTACCTTCTTCTTGCTTATATACGCATTCATGATTGACACAGCTTTTATAACAGTTGTATGGTTATCCCCTCAAAAAATGTTACGAGGAAGTGGCATGGAATTTATCGATGTAATCAGAGCTCGGACGAGTGTTCGTCAGTTTAGTGAAAAAAGCATCCAGGATGAGAAAATCATCTATGTTTTAGAGTGTGCGCGTCTCGCCCCATCATGGGAAAATAAGCAATGTTGGCGGTTCGTTGTAGTAAAAAACAAAGAAACCATCGAGCAAATCGCGAAAACAAGCATTATCAATCGCTGGCTTAGAACAGCACCAGTCCTTATTGTTGCTTGTGCAGACCCAACAGAGAGCGGTACTAAAAACTTTATTGAATATTTTACCGTTGATGTGTCGATAGCTCTTGAACAGTTAATTCTTGCAGCAACTGATCTTGGATTAGGTACCTGCTGGATAGCGGGGTTTAATGAAGAGAAAATTAAGGAACTACTTGAGGTTCCCAAACGAATACGGGTTGTCGCACTCACACCTCTTGGATACCCGAAAGAAAAGAAAAGCGTCAATGAACGAATCACCCAGGTACTGCTGAAAGCAAAAAAAAGAAAGACACTTGATGAAATTGTTCACCACGATCACTGGTAAGACCAACAGGTTTATCATTTAAACCTACTCCTTGATAAACAGATAGATAGCATTGGCTTTTTCTCTCATCATTATGTGATACAGATAAGGAAGTTACATGATTTTAAATAACTGGTTTGCTTTGTCCCCGTAATCTATGCCACCATTCCAAACCACACAACAATTGTTTAAAAAGAAATATTTTTATTTGATCATATTTCTTCCAATTATTTTCTGGGCTTTTGCTTTCCCCTTCATCAAAATTGGCTTAGAAGAATTAAGCCCGATCAATCTCACTATCATGAGACTTTTTATTGTATGCATCATCTTCCTCTTACTCATTATGATTATCCCAAGAAAATTCTCTCCACTTCAAAAAAAAGACATCATCCCTCTCTTTTTACTAGGATTTCTTGGGGTCGTCATCTATCATCTTGGATTAAACTATGGTGAATTATACATATCTGCTTCTGCAGCAAGTCTTATTATCGCGACCATCCCGATTTTCACTGTTATTTTCGCAGCGATTTTTCTCAAAGAGAAAATTACTAAAAAAATCGCGATAGGTATCCCACTTTCGCTAACTGGCGTTGTTATTATCTCACTGACAAGTACTTCGACTAATCCCTTTGAGATAACGTATATTTCTGCAGCAGGAGCGATTTTAATCTCCGCATTAATGGGAGCAGGGTACACCATCATGGGAAAAAAACTTTTACAACGATACTCTGCTCTTTCTCTAACTGTTTACGCGTTTCTCTTTGGAAGCCTTGGTCTTCTTCCGCTTCTCTCTCCGTCGTTGATTACTGAAGCGACATCTCTTAGCATACGAGGTTGGGGTGCTGTGCTTTTTTTAGCGGTTCTTCCAACCGTCGTAGGGTATGTTTTATGGTATGTCGCATTAGAAATTAAGACTGCCTCGGAAATAAGTGTTTTCCTTTATTTCATCCCTGTTCTTTCAGCCATTATCAGTTATTTTCTTTTCAAAGAATCAATCACGTGGTTGTTTGTTTTCGGAGGTGTACTTGTCATCGGTGGACTCATTATCGTAAACATACAGTACAGAAATAAA